>NZ_JBSFDD010000041.1:0-53415 GCF_053593715.1 Streptomyces sp. NPDC002125
GCGCTTCTGGGACCGGTGGGGCCGGCCGCTGCGCGCCCGGCTGGCCCGCGCGGTGCGCGGGCCTGGGCGTGGGGTGTGGTGGTGCGGCTAGTGGGGCCTCCAGTTGGGGAGTTGGGGGAGCGCGGGGCGCTCCTGGCGGGTCCGCTGCGCTCCCCCGCTGGGCGGTCCTTCCGGCTGCGCCTCCAGAACCTTGAGGGCCCGCGATGCGGGCCGGGCTGGTTAGGAGGGTGGGGGTCGCTCGTTCGGGTTGGGGTTTCAGTATAGCGGGTGCATCCGGGAGATGCACATGTAGCATTGGCGGAAGCAGAGGACACCCCCCAACTATCCGGGCAGGGCGCTCCTTTTGATCGAAGGCCAGTTTTCCCTAAACGAAGGAATGGCAGTGGATCTCTTCCCTATCTGGAAGCGCTACGTTCGTGCTGTGGAGCAGGAACTCATTCGGTCGGGTTTCCCGGGGGCTTCCTACTCGGTGGTCTGCACTGACGAGCAGCGCGGCTCCTGCGTTGCTACGTGGCGCTGGCCCGTGGGCACGCCTTCCGTGAACGCGCAGGCGTGGCCCGAGGGGATCACCCTGACGTGGTCCTCCGCCAGGCGCTGGACGTACAGCGTGCTGGACGACTACGGGCTGGAGAACACCCTCGTACTGCCCGTCCCGTCTCTGGCTGCGCCTTCCGCCCTCAGCAGGGTCCTGCCTGCGCTGATGGACGGCAGGCACGGGCTGCTCCCGGCTTCCGAGGAGCGGTGGGAGCACGCCGGGCTGCTGGAGTCATGGGCCGAAACAGCGGCTGCGTACGGCGGTGACAAGTACGACGCCGCCTACCAGGCGGCCGAAGAGGAGGCGGAGACCTTCCTGCGGTGGCAGGAAGAGCTGGACGGCGAAGAGCCCGGGACGGCGGCCGGAGCGGGTGCCGGCCTTTCCGAGGACGGCGGGGAGCCTGCCGGGCTGACTCGGTACCGGGTCCTGGCCATGCGGACCGACGAGGCGCACCCGGGAGCGGCCACGCTGACCAACTACACCGAGGCGCGGTCGGTGGAGGAGGCCCTGGCGAAGGTCCGCCGGGCCAACGAGCGGCCCGGCGGCCTGTACGGGGAGCAGGGCCTGTACCGGGTGGTGGAGGTGACCGAGGAGGGGCCGGCCGGTGAGGTCCTGCGCCAGGAGGCCGCCCGCCGCACGTTCGTCGACGTGGTCATGAACGCCGCGCGGGCCGAGATGAGTCAGGACTTCACGGGGATGCCCCACTCGGAGATGTTCGGCATCCTGTGCGACTTCTTCACCCGGGCCATCGTCTTCCCCGGCCAGTTCGGCTTCCCCGACGGCAGCGCCCCCGACGACGACCAGCTCCACACCAGCGACCCCGCCCGCGCCCTGTCCCGCCTGCTCCTGCAACACCTCAACCACCACGCCCTGGAACTCATCGAAGCCGACGACCGAGCACCTGCGCACCTGCCGGAATACCCGAATGACGAGGACGGACGATGAGCAGGATTCCGCTCAAGAAACACCAGGTGGACCAGAAAGCAGCGTTCCGGAAATGGGTCGGATTCCCTGCAAGATCAACTGTGCCGCCGCAGGGTGCCCGGGGCACGATCGTGTCAGCGACCGGCTCAGGTAAAACGATCATGGCCGCTGCGAGCGCCCTGGAGTGCTTCCCGGACGGCCGAATCCTCGTCACCGTCCCCACCCTGGATCTCCTCGTGCAGACCGCCCAGGCGTGGCGGGCGGTGGGCCACCGGGCGCCGATGGTCGCGGTGTGCTCGCTGGAGAACGACGCGGTGCTCAACTCGCTGGGCGTGCGGACCACCACGAACCCGATCCAGCTGGCCCTGTGGGCCGGGTCGGGGCCCGTGGTCGTGTTCGCCACGTACGCCTCTCTCGTGGACCGCGAGGACGTCGACGCACCGTTGGGCCAGCGGAAGGTTCGCGGGCCGCTGGAGGCCGCTCTGGCGGGCGGAGAGCGCCTGTACGGGCAGCAGATGGCCCCGTTCGACCTGACCATCGTGGACGAAGCCCACTCAACCACGGGCGAGCTCGGTCGCCCGTGGGCCGCGATCCACGACAACGCCCGCATCCCCTCCGCCTTCCGGCTCTACCTCACCGCGACCCCGCGCATCCTCGCCGCAGCCCGCCCCCAGAAGGGCACCGCTGGTAAGGAGGCGGATATCGCGAGCATGGCCGATGACCCCGGCGGCCTGTTCGGTGCCTGGCTCCCCGGCGCGGAGCTAGGGCTCTCGGAGGCGATCGAGCGGGAGGTCCTCGCCGGGTTCGAGATCGACGTCCTGGAGATCCGCGACCCGGCCCCGGTGGTCGGGGAGTCGGAGGAGGCGCGGCGGGGCCGGCGGCTGGCCCTGTTGCAGACCGCGCTTCTGGAGCACGCGGCGGCGTACAACCTGCGTACGGTGATGACGTTCCACCAGAAGGTCGAGGAAGCGCGCGCGTTCGCGGACAAGCTCCCCGAGACCGCAGCCGACCTGTACATGAACGACGCCTCCGACGCCGACCTGGCCGCCGCAGACCGGCTGCCGAAGTCGTCGATCGACGCGGACTTCTACGAGCTGGAGGCTGGACGCCACGTACCCCCGGACCGCGTGTGGTCGGCGTGGCTGTGCGGCGACCACACGGTGGCCGAAAGGCGCGAGGCGCTGCGCCAGTTCGCCAACGGCATCGACGCGGACGGGCGCAGGGTGCACCGCGCCTTCCTCGCCAGCGTTCGCGTTCTTGGCGAAGGCGTCGACATCACCGGCGAGCGGGGAGTGGACTCGATCTGCTTCGCGGACACCCGCGGCTCACAGGTCGAGATCGTCCAGAACATCGGCCGCGCGCTCCGCCTCAACAAGGACGGCAGCACGAAGGTCGCCAGGATCATCGTGCCGGTGTTCCTGGAGCCGAACGAGGACCCCACGGACATGGTCGCCAGCGCCAGCTTCCGCCCGCTTGTAGCCGTACTCCAGGGATTGCGTTCGCATGACGAACGTCTGGTCGAACAGCTCGCCTCCCGGGCGCTCAGCAGCGGGAAGCGCACGGTGCACGTCCAGCGCGACGAGGACGGGCGGATCGTCGGGGCCGGCGGCGAGAGCGACGGCGAGGACCAGGAGGGCGACGACACCGACGCCGCCGCCGAATCGGCGCTGCTGCACTTCTCCACCCCGCGCGACGCCGCCACGATCGCCGCGTTCCTGCGCACCCGGGTCTACCGGCCCGAATCGCTGGCCTGGCTGGAGGGCTACCAGGCACTCATCCGCTGGCGGGCCGAGAACGAGATCACCGGCGTCCACGCCGTGCCCTACGAGGTCGAGGTCGAGGTAGGAGTCACGAAGTCGTTCCCGCTGGGTCGATGGGTCCATCAGCAGCGGAAAGCGCTGCGGGCCGGGGAACTCGATCCGCACCGCAAGGAACTCCTGGACGCCCCGGAGGCCGGGATGGTCTGGGAACCCGGCGAGGAAGCCTGGGAGAACAAGCTCGCCGCTCTCCGGTCCTACCGGCAGGCGACCGGGCACCTCGCCCCGAGGCAGGACGCCGTGTGGGGCGAGGGCGAGGCGATGGTGCCCATCGGGCAGCACCTCGCCAATCTCCGGCGCAAGGGCGGGCTCGGCAAGGACCCCAAGCGCGCGGCGGAGCGGGCGGCGCAGCTGGCGGCGATCGACCCGGATTGGAACTGCCCGTGGTCGCTGAACTGGCAGCGGCACTACCGGGTGCTCGCCGACCTGGTCGACGCCGACGGGGTGCTCCCGTACATCGCCCCGGGCGTGGTCATGGACGGTGATGACATCGGGGCCTGGCGGTGGAAGCAGCAGAACGCGGGCGTCCAGGCGCAGCTGATGCCGGAGCAGCGCGAACGTCTGGCCAAGCTCGGCATCCCGATCGCTGAGCTGCCCTCTCCAGCCCCGGCAGCAGCCCGTACGACGAAGGCCAAGGCGAAGGGGCCAAGCAGGGCTCAAGTGGCGTTCCAGCGGGGCCTGGCGGCGCTCTCGCAATGGGTGGAGCAGGAAGGCGCCGACCGGCCGGTGCCCCGGGGGGCGGTTGTCGAGATCACCGTCGACGGCGAAGCCGGACCGGTACCCATCAAGCTCGGCGTGTGGGTATCGAACACCAAATCGAGAAGGGACCGGCTGGAGGCCGACCAGCTCGCGGCCCTCGCCGCGCTGGGCATGGACTGGGCCGGGCCGCCACCGGCCATCGAGGCCGCCCCGGAGCAGCCCCCCTCGGAGACCACCGCGCCGGTAGCCAGGCAGCCGCGGTCCGAGCGGGAGCACCACGAGGAGTGCGAGGAGGAACTCTTCGAGGGAGCGAACTGCTCATGCCGGTCCATCGAACGCTTCGGCCCCCCGTCCGAGCGCGAGAGCTACTGGGACAACCTCTAATCCAGCTCCCCCACCAAGGCGGGCCCCGGACCTCTTAGGTCTGGGGCCCGCCCTGTCGTCAGCCGCACACGGGCCCGGCCACTGAAACACGGAGTGAAACGCGCCCCGCCCTGCTCCCCCAGTGCTGGCGTTCTTGCAGGTCAGCGTGAAACGCGGCCCTCCGTTTCACTCCCGCGTTTCAGGGGGCGTTTCACTCACGCGTCCGGTCAGGCAGCTCGGCCGGCTCGCTGGGCGCGGACCGCCTGGCGCAGCGCGGAGCGGGCGGCCGGTACGGAGGGGGCGGTCTGCCAGTAGGGGTGCCACCAGAGCCGTACGGACAGGTGCAGGAGGCGTCGGCGCAGGGCGGTGGGGTCGTGGGGGTGGGGTGCGGTGAGCGCGTCGTAGGTGGTGTTCCAGGCGTGCTGTGTCTGCACCAGGTCGTCGGGGAAGGCGGTCGCGTCCATATCTGCATTAGATCGCTTGTTCGATTTGTGTGTCACTTCGGGCACGCCGATGCGCTGGGTGCCGTGCTTCAGGCGCCGGTGGCGTGGTCCACCAGGGCCCACATCCGTGAGAGCTCGCCCGTGGTGATGGCGGTGCCCGGGTCTTCCGCGAGGAGCCGGGCCGCGCCGGTGACCAGCGAGGCCACCGCCACGATCCGGATCTGCTGGTCCGGGGTGAGCCACGGGGCGTCCTGGACCGCGCACGGCACAAACACCAGCTTGCTGCGGGTCTCCGCATCGAGGCCGCCCGTGCCGTCGACCATCACCCCGCCGGGGTCCATGCGGTCGCAGTCCTGCGGATCCAGGGCTGCCGTCGCCGCCTCGATCGATTCCGGCAGGTCGATGAGGAGCCAGGAGCCGACCGGGCCGGGAGCCGGTCCCGTGGGCAGGGAGCGGATCCACGCCGCCGCGCGGCGGCCGGCCGCCGCAGCCGCCGCGAGCGCTTCCTCCTCGCCCTCCCACGGCTCGTAGGGAACATCATCGGCAGACCCGGCAGGCAGGTACGAGAGCGTCACCCCCGGATAACCGCCCACCGGACCCGAAGGTTGCGCAGGGCCTGACGCCGCCTCGGATCAGGAGCGCAGCCGGGAGAACCATCCGCCGGACTTCGGCCTGGGCGCCGGGCTCGGCTCCGGCCGCTCCTCGGTGGACACACGAGGGCGGCTGTCTGGCCAGGCGTTCTTGATGCTGTCCTCGTACTCCTGAGCGCAGGTCTCGCACAACGTCGGATGCTTTTCCTGCCCAAGGGGATGCCAGCCGGTGCGCTCCACCGCCTTCCACCGCTCGTCGGTGAACGCCGCCTTGCACTCGGTGCAGTGGGGACGATGAGGGAAGCGCATGAACTCCTGACGCGCCCATTCGGGAAGCGGCTCCTGGTGCTCCTCCTGCCTGCCGGGCGTGGGGGCTGCGCTCGCGACGGTGAAGGCCTTGCAGTCGTCGCACAGGTGAGGGTGGGTGTCGACGGGGCGGCCCCAGTCCGTCTCCTCGGCGGCTTCCCACCGTTCGTCGGTGAACCGCGCCCCGCAGCCGGCGCAGGCTGGACGGGAGGCTTCGCGCTGGGCCGCCTCCCGTGCCGCTTCGACGGCCTTCTTCGCCGCTTGCTCCCGGGCTATCTCCCGCAGCTGCGCCTGGTACTCCTCCTGCCGAACCCTGGACTCCTCTGCCTCGCGGGCGAGGAACGCCGCAAGACGGGGGTTGCCGATCGCGTCCAGGAGCGGCTGGGGGCGGTCTCGGCCGAAGCGGAAGAACACCGGGCCCTGCGGTCCGTGCTCGCGCAGGGGCCTCAGCCCGACCACGACGATCGGGATCCTCCTGTCGTAGGAGTGGTAGCCCTCCGGCATCCGCTCCCCCTGCCAGAGGTGGCGGGTGAGCTCTTGCAGGCGCGGGATCGTCCGGTTGGGGTTGCGCTCGCCGATGTGGTTGAACACCAGCAGCACCGGCGGGTGCGGTGCCTCCCCGTACTCGTGCTCGGGAACGGTCCAGCGGGTGCGCCACATGGGCCGTTCCTGCCCGTCGGTGTCCTTCACCCTCCGGCGGAAGAACCGGGCGTACTTCTCCAGCTTCGCCGCGAGCTCCTCGGCGGTCTCGTGGCAGTTGTCGACCTCGATGAACAACAACGGCACCCCGTCCTGCGGTGCGGTGAGCACCACGTCGGCCTGGGCGCCGCCCTTGCCCGGCGCGTTCCACGTACCGGTCGCCGGGAGCGGGACCTCGGTCCAGTACGAGCCGATCGTGCCGACCCCGGACGGGGTGTCGACGGCGGCCTGGGCGGCCGCCTGGATGTGGGGCGGGTCGTCGGCGAGCTTGGCCACGTCCGGCTTCGGGCGCAGCAGGGCGATCACCGTCTCGTTCACGGCCATCGGGTGGGAGGCCCCGGAGGAGCCCGCGCCGCGCGCGGTGGAGCCCATCTCCGTCGCCGGGCGCCGCAGCTCCCAGGAGGCGGCCTCCAGGCCCTTGGAGGTGAGGTTGCGCAGGGTGTCGCCGGTGTCGGTGGAGCCGCCGTTCTCGGACAGCCCGTGCCCCCGCATGTCGGAGAGCGCGCCGGTGTGCGAGGCGGTACGGGCCTGCTTCCGCTTCGAGGCCGGTTCCTTGTCGGCGTGCCGGAAGGTCAGGTGCGGGGCGCTGATCCGCTGGATCTGGTCGGCCGTGGCCACCTTGAGCGTTCCGAGCACGTGCAGCACGTCGGCGCGGTAGCTGTTCGTCGATCCCGCCGGGTTGGTCTTCCGCTTCCCCGCCATCAGCCCTGCTCCCTCGTCGTCGTCGCTCGCGACCGGCTGCTCGGCAGGCCGCCGCCGTCGCGGCTGCTGCGGCTGCCGGTGGCCGCGTCCGGCCGGGGAGGGCGTCCGGCCCCCCGGAACCCGATGATCTCCTCCACTACGGACAACAAGGAGGAGAGAAGAGGGTTGTGACGGCGCAGTTTTCGCGCCGATTGCGGCGCTGACAAGGAGTTTTCCTCCCGCCAGGGGTGCCGGGCACCAAAGGGGGTTCCCGAGGGGCCTCCGAAGTGGGCACCCAGGGAGCCCCCTTCGGCCGGTCCGGTACAGGGCCGCCTGTCTGCCGGGGACCGGCCCGTGCGGTGGTGCAGCCCGGCCCTCGGGTGGATGGTCGTCATCGTCTCGTCTCCTTCGCCGCCCCGGCCGGAGTGATCGGGGCAGCGAGCAGCGTGCAGGAGACCCCCTTGACCGTCGTCTAACCGCCGCCGTGAGCCGCCCCGGTCAAGGGGAAACGCGGCCACGCACGAGGCGGTAGCGGACGTGGTCAAGGGGGTGCGCCGACTGCGTCCATGAGGCATTCGGCTCTCTAGCAGCACGGCGAGGCGCGAGGCCCGGACCGGGTGGTCCGGGCCTTCGTCATGCCTCGGGAAATCCCTCACATCCAGTGCTGTCCAGCAGCTCCCTGACGGCCCCAGGGGGTGAAGACACCGCTCCCGGACGAGCCCGAGACGCAAGCACCCGCGACCTGACACGGTCCCGCCCCGACTGAACGAACTCCCGTTGGAGGACATTCCCATGAGCACCCACCAGACACCCGGGGCAGTGAACGACCCCACCGGGCCTACGCTGGTCACAACGCCACCCTGGGCCCGGGTCGAGACCTCACAGGGACGCTCTCACGCAGAGAGCCGCAGCAGGACCGCCGACCGCGCGGCACACACCCCCGCGGACGACACCACGCAGGTGTCCGCTGTCCTCGCCACTTCTGCTCAAGGGAGCAGCATCATGACCCGGGACAACGTCCCCATCCCCACCCAGCCCTCCGCACCGGCGCCCACCCAGCCGCCTTCCGGTGCCGCACCGGACCAACCTGCGGACCCGCCGCCCGCCGTCCGGCAACCGGCCATCGGCGCCGACGTACCCGCCGCGATAGTCCGAGGCGCTGCCCAGGGCGCGGCCCACGGCACCGCTCGGACGTTCCTAGCCCGCCTCACCGAGGAGTTCCTCGCAGACCCGCCCGACTGGGTCAGAACGCTGGGGAGCTTCGTCAAGGGGCTGTGGGACTAGCAGCCGAGGCCGGGCAGGCCCCAGCCTGCCCGGCCAGCGAAGCGGATCCCTGTACCACACACCCCCTTGACCACGGCCTGACCGGCGACCCGAACGTGCTGTGTCAAGGAGAAACGCGCGCCGGGCCGTACCTGGTCAAGGGGTCGGCGTCCGGTTCCACTCACCACGCGGTGGGGAGTGGAACTCACCATGCAGATGTGGCGGGAGGAGGTACTCACCATGCCCGTGGTGAGTGGAACTCACCACGGGCATTCGCTGCGCTGTTTCAAAAACTGGCCCCTGCACGAGGCATGCACTGACCCGAGCCTGCTTGGCCGGACTCCAGTTCCAAGAGACAGGTGCCCGTTGGAAAATGGCTGGTCATGGCGTTCCAACTCCGATGGATGGTGCGCCCGGGAGTGGTGGCCATCGTCACCGGGCGCATCAGATCAGAGTGGGCTCCACTCGGTGGGCTCCACTCGGTGGAGTGGACGCGGAGCATCGCCGATGGGCACCACCGCATCGCGCACGCCATCGGGCCCGCTCAGTGGCCGGCCTCCCGGCCACGGTGCGGTCCGGGCTCCTGCGGGCGAAGTGCCTGCTGATCGTCCGGGCGTCCCGGCTGTGGCATCTCGGCATCGTCGCGGTGTGAGTAGCGGTCCATCGTCGTGTGGGCCCGGTCGGCTGCGGCGGTGAACGCGTCCTGGAGGTGGCGCAGGCGTTCGGCGGTGAGGTCGAGGGCTTCCACGTCCGTGCGGGAGTCCCGCAGGGCCCGCAACGCCGCCAGGTCCAGCGCCTCATGACGGCCGGGCTTGTCGTCCTGGTCGTCGTGCTCGGGGTCGGCCGACTCGGGTGCGAGCAGCTGCTCGGGCATCGCCGCCTGCTGGTGAGCGACGACGTCGTACGCCCGGCCCCGCACGGCAGTGGCGGCGGTGGTACGCAGCTGCTCGCGGACCACCGCACCGGCCAGGACGGCACGGTCGTACTGGAGCGGGACGCGAGGGATCTCCCACTCCCCCGCGTCCTGGCCCGGAGGCCGGGGCGCGGGCGGCTCGCCTGAGTCGGTCGAGGAGCGCCGCTCCGGATCAGACGCAGCGGGTGGGCGGCGTCGGGCGGGGAGGTCGGACAGGGCCCAGCGGGCGGTGTAGAGCCGGTAGCCGGCTTCCAGGCCGCGTACGGTCGTCGGCTCGCTGATATCCACACAGTGGGCGGAGATCGCGGCGGCCACGACCTGGTCGTCCAGGCCGGGGTCGCGACGGCGGCCGCGCAGGACCAGGGCGAGGTGGCGGCGGGCCTCGGCGAGCAGGTGACGGCGGTGGAAGCGGCCCCCGTTGTTCATCACGAACACCGTCGCGGTGACGTCGACGGCCGCCAGCGCGATGTCGACCGCGGCCGCGACCCGGGCCCGGATCGCGGCGGCCGCGGCACGGGCGTACTCGAGGAGCGAGGAGATGACGTCGGCAGGGACACCGGAGGTGCGGATCGCGCTCACCTTCCAGTCCGCGCGCAGCTGCGCGAGCGAGCGGGCCTTGCCCTTCTTCGGCGGGCGGGTCTTCCTCGCGGCGATCTGGTTCAGCTTGGCGCGGGCGCGTTCGGAGACCACGGGCAGGTACTTCGGTTCGCCGTCGTCGTCGACGGCGGTGACGTACTCGTGCTCCAGCTCCGAGAGGCAAGAGGCGATCTGGTCGCTGCGCTGGGCAGTCCAGCGGATCAGCCCGTACGGCACCCCCGCGATCTCCATCACCGGCCGGCGCCCCGACGTGACGGTGCGCGGCTCGGTCGCCAGCCCCAGCTCCTCACAGACCTCGGAGGCGATCAGCTCGTTGTAGAGCGCGGAAGCCGCCACGGTGTTCTCGAACAGGGCCGTGGTGTGGATCGAGCCCCACTTCCCGTCCAGGCGCTGCCCCTTCACCGACAGCAGCACATGGTCATGGAGCAAGGGCCGCCCGGAGCGCGCTTCGTAGTGGCGGAAGCGGGCGGCGACCAGGCCACCGGGCGGCCTCACCCGGTAGTTGCCATCCGTGCCGTACCGGATCACGGCCACCTCGTCCTCGATCCACTCCAGCACCCGGACGATCGCCCGCTCGTGCGCGGCCTCGATCACCCGGCGGGTCTCCTCGTCCCCGAACGCCCACAGCAGGTAGATGCTCGGCTGCGGCCGGAACACGAGGTCGACACCCGTCACCGTCACCCGGCGGCCGAGGGCCCCAGCCCGATACGCCTCCGCCGGGGAGGCACCTTGGGCGAGCCGGTCGGCCTCGATCCGGTCCGCGTGCGGATGGCGGCCGCGCTCGCCGAACAGGTTCCGCAGCTGCGCCTCGGTGACCTCCTCCCCCGGCGCGAGACCGAGCGCGGCCAGGCCGCGGCCCATCCAGCGCCCTACCGGGACACCGGCCTGCTCCTGGGCGGCACGCAACGGCGTGCGGGCCGGGCGCCGGCCATCACCGACGACCGTCTCGCGGAGGTAGTAGCGGTACATCTGACCGGCCCGAATCACTCTGATGTCGACTGTCATACAGACCACGCCACACGGCACTGACCTGCACGAGAGGGCTGATCAGCAGCACGTCCCGCCAGGCGGGAGCAACGGCACAACTCTCTTCACCGGCGCCCGCCGGGCGGGAAGCGGCCCCGCACCGAACACAAACGTCATCGCTCTCCGGCACCACGCGCATGACGACCCGAACGACACCGACAAGCACCACCTAGCACCACCAGGCGTCAAGGAACGAGCGCCACCAACGAGCACCGCCTACAGCAGCCCTCGGCAACCGCCGGGGGCTTCGTCGTGCTGCCCGGAGGAGACCACCATGCCCACCTTCGAGACCTGCCCCCGCTTCACTACCGACCTCCAGCACCTCACCCCCGCCCAGCGCCGGCGCTTCCGCCGCGTCGTCCTGGACGCCTTCGTCCCCGACCTGCGCACCGGCCGCCAGTTCCGCCCCGGCTTACGCATCAAGGGCGTGCGCCGTACCCCGGGCGTCTACGAGCTCACCTGGTCCATGGGCACCGGCCCCGCAGGACGCGCGACGTTCGAGTACGGGACCGAGGTGCGCCCCGGCACACCGCACGTCATCTGGCGCCGCATCGGTACCCACGACATCCTCACCGGGCCCTGATCTCCGAGCTCTGCCCGCGGGCCTGGCGTGGCAACGTCCCCTGATCCGAACAGGCACGCGCCCGCCCCGTTCGCGTCGGGGCGGGCGCGTGCCATGTGCAGGGCGTAAGCCGGGCTTTGTTGAGGGCCGGACCTGCCGTTCACTCCCCCTTCGGGAGCCTGATCGCCACGGACCGGTCGATCTGCTGGAGCAGTGAACCGATCTCCTGGATGAGCGGTACGGCGATGTCCGGCTGCGTGTCGACCGCCCGACGTGCCACGGCCTTGTTGACCTTCTTCGCGGCTGCCTGGAGCGAGGCAAGCGTCATCTGTAGCCGCTCGATGTCCTTCGCCGCGAGCGCGTCGGCCTTGGTATTGCTGGGCTCTTGGGCCGACTCCCCATTTGGGGAGTCGGCGTTGAGCGAGCTGATGTCGGGGACGCCGTCGCTCTTCTCCTCGGCGCTGTCTTGCTTCTCAGGGGTGGTCAGGAGGTCGCGGACGCGGCGGCCGACGTCGGCGGGCTTGGCGTCCTTCGGGAGAGCACCGAGGTCGCTCACCACCTGCTCGACCAGGTCTCCCGTGACGCGGGGGCGGCACCGGGCGATGGTGTCGTAGACCGTGATGGCGACCTTGTCGTTCGTCTGGCGGCGCAGAGTGGTCATCGCGCGGACGTGGGACTCCGGCGGCTTGTGCCCGAGGTTGGCGAGCGCCTCACCGACGCGCCATTCGTCCATGAGCCGGTGGAGCTGGGATTCGGAGACTTCCCAGGTGTCCCAGACCCAGGCCGCGTAGTTGGGGTTCTCCTCGCGGTGCAGCTTGGCGAGGCTCATCGTCTCGAACGACTTGCCCGCGATCCAGAAGGCGTTGCGGAGGTTGTCGACCCCGGCCTTGCAGGCTTCGAGGTCCTCGCGCTCCTGGTCGGACAGTTCGCCCTCGCTGTGGGGCTGGTACGGCGCGGGGATCTGACCGAGAGAGGTACCGGGGAGCGGCTTGACCACCACGGTCTGCGCACCGGCTGCTGCGGCGAGCCCTCCGCCGAAGAGGCCGCCTCCGCCCTGGCCCTGCTGAGCTTCCTTTTCGTCGACGTCGAACAGGCCCATCAGGCACTCCTGGTGTGGTCGAGGACTTCCTGGTTCAGCTCCCGCATCTCTTTGGCCAGCGGGATGATGGTGTCCGGGACGACGTCGGCCGACGTGGCGCGGCCGGCCTTCACGTCGTACTGCGTCGCGGAGGTCGGGAGGAGGGCGGCGTACTCGCCGAACAGCAGCCCCTTCTTTCGGGCGTTGCGGGCGGGCACCTCTCGGTATCCCACGATCGTTTTCAGGATCGGTGTGCCTTCACCCAGCGCTGCGCGGATGTCCTCGTAGACGGCCGCGTGCATCAGTGTCGCGGTGCGGTTCGAGCCGTAGAGGAAGGCCCCTGCCATCTCGAGGTGGGGGTTCACCTGGGTCTTCACGAGCTTGAAGTTCTTGCTGATGCGCTCCATGCCGCGGACCGAGGAATCGTCGGATCGGGTCGGCACGATCAGGTACTTCGCGGCGGCGAGCACCAGCTGCTCCAGGGAGTCCTTCTCCGGGGCGCTGTCGAAGAAGATCCGGTCGTAGAGGGGGGCGATCGGGGCCAGGGCCTGCGCGAGGGACATGACGACGCCTGCGCCCTCCTGGAGGGTGCGCAGCATCAGGAGTCCGTCGATCTCTCCGACCTTGGGGCCGCCGGGCATCACGTCCAGGTTCGGGCGTACTTCGCGGATCGGCCGGAGCGGGGTGCGGTCGTGTATGGCGCTGTAGAGGCCTTCACCGTCTATGACGGACGGGCCCTCGGGGTGGATTCCGCGGTTGAACCGCTTGATGCCGAGGTCGTCGTCATCCTGTCCGGTCACGCAGATGAGGAGGGTTCGGTTTCCCTCGGCTGCGGACTCGCCCGCGAGGTGTGCGGCGACGGTGCTCTTGCCGACGCCGCCCTTCCCTGTGCCGATGACGGTGCTTCCCTCGGGTGGTTCGATCGGCTGCGTTGCGCCTGGGTTCAGCACGGGCGCCCCTTCCTTGTTGCTCCTGCACGGGCCGCACCGTGCGCGGCAGAGGCATCTTGGCACACCTGGAACCCTTGCCAGCACTGGGCTGTGGGCAACACTCCCCATTTGGGGAGTCCATTTCCGGCTCCTTGATCCAGCGGGTGCTGAGCGAGGCGGAGTTGACGGGTACGGGCTCTGGAACGCAAAAAAGCCCCGCCCCCGGCGGCGAGGCCGGGGGCGGGGCTTCGGTACGTCAGGTCACGGGCGCACGTCCGTAATGGCGGTGTTGAGGAGCGCGACGACGTCGCCCTCGTACGGGTCGGTGAACAGCTGGTGGTCGCTGACACAGAGCGGCCCGAACCTCATGGTGATGCGGTAGCCGGACACGAGGGTGGTCTCCCGTCCGTTCAGTGCGGCGCTGAGCCGGTCGCCGTCCTGCTGGGCGTGCCGGGTCTGCGTGTACGGGCCGAGCCGGAGCAGGGTGTAGCCGTCGAGGCTGTCGTCGCGTTTGCGGGCCTCGATGTAGAGGGCGTAGTGGGCGGGGGCCATGCCGACGTCGTCGGGCAGGTGCAGGCCGTTGGCGGCGTGGGTGAGCTGCGTGTAGCCGGGCTGCCAGTAGCCGACGATCGACGTAGTCGGGCAGCGTAGCCAGTCGTGTCCGGTGTAGCCGAGCTGGCGGCCGTGGAGGTAGGCGCCCGCGTACGGGGTGTCGGGGTGGACCAGGGTGACGGCGATCAGGTCGGGGCCGTGGTCGTCGCCGGGGCGGGTGTGCGCGCGTTCCACGAACGGGCCGACGCGTACGGCGATGTCCCGGGCGGTGCCGGGCGTCCAGGGCTCGGGGTTGCGCAGGGCGGTGAGCATCGCGCGGAACTCGTCGACGACGGCCTGGTCCTCGGGGGAGACGGCCCCTGCGGCATGTCCGCAGCGGCGCAGGCGACGGATCATCGGGTGCTCTCCTGTCCGGTGGTGGGGAGGGTGCTGGCGGGGCGGAGGTAGTGGGCGGCGGTGTTCACGAAGGTGTCGTGGGCGTCCTTCGCGGCCTCGCGGGCCGCGGTGAGGTCCTCGGTCGTGGCGTACGCCTCGCGCATGGCGTAGGTCAGCGTGACCATGCGGTCGGCGGCGGTACGGACGGCCTGGTCCTCGATGAGGACGCGCAGGGCGACCTGGGGTCGGGCGATGGCGCTGCGGGTCATGTGGCTCTCGCCGCGCAGGGTTGCGATCCGTTCGGGGCCGGCCCCGGTGAGGGTGGCGTCGCCGCGCTTCCACATCGCGGTGCGGTGGTCGCTGGCGGCGCAGGCCAGGGCGGTGACGGCTTCGAGGCGGTCGCGGCGGATCGTCTCGCTGTGGGTGACGCGGATCTGCCGCTCGGCGGCGCGTTCCTGGAAACGGCCGGAGACGATCGCTCCGAGCAGGGCGGCGACGACGGCGAGAGCGGCGGGGACAAGGACGGCTAACACGCAAGAGCTCCTCGGGTGCGGGGCAGGGAAAGGGAAGGTGCCGTGCCCCGGCCTCTCGGTCGGGACACGGCACCGGGGTTGGTCGGGGGTGCGGAGTGGTCACTCGCCGCCGGTGGACTGACGCTGCTCGAACACGTCGAGGAGGTCGCCGATCTCATCCGGTGCGGGCGCGGTACCGACCCAGGTGCCGGTCTCGGTGAAGACGTCCACGGCATCGGTATCGGCGTCGAACCAGCAGACGTAGGGGCCGTACCGCTCCAGCACCGCCGTGGTGACCACGGCCGGGTCGGTGAGGAGGGGCGCGGTCTCCAGTACGGCGAGGGTGGTGACGGCCAGCCACACGGGATCGTCCGGTGTGCGGGGGAGGTGGAGGTGGCCGGTGACGCGGAGCTTGTCGCCGGGGACCAGGTCGTTCAGGACGGCGTGGGCCAGCTCCGGGTCGGTGACCCCGCACGGCAGGACCATCTCGTCGGTGCGCTCGTCGGTGGGGGAGACGGTGATACGGAACCGGGCCGTGCTGCCGTGCAGGTCGCCGGGCACGGTGGCTTCTTCCAGGAAGCCGTCCAGGGCTATGGCGTCGTTGGTGTCCACGGGTCAGCCGGCCTTCCGGGCAGAGCCCTGGTGCGCGGCGTCGTACGCCTCCTGAACCCGCTTGGGCACCATGCCCAGGTCGGCCACCTGGTGGCCGTTCTCCCGGGCCCAGGACCGGATGGCGGCGAGTTCCTCCCTGCTGCGGCCGCTGCCCGATCCCGTACGGGCCCCGGTGGGCGCGGCCGCCGTGGGGCGGGTGCCGGCCTTCACGGTCCGCAGCTCCTCCTGCGCGCGTTCCAGTTCGGCCTTGGCCCTGGCGACCTTCTCCTCGGCCTGGCGCTGGGCGGCCTCGGTGTCGCGGCGCTCGGTCATCTCCGCAAGGTCGGCGGTGATGCGGTTGGCCCGGTTGCGGACGGCGGTGGCCGGGTGGGCGGTGGCCCAGTCCAGCAGCTCCTGGACGGGGTTGGAGAAGGTCAGCGGGGTGACGGGGACGTCGATGGCCTCGGTGGCGGGAGTGGTCGTCATGGTGGGTGCGTCTCCGGTTTCCGGGATAAGGGGGAGCAGGGCGGTGAGGGTGTCGGGGTCGGCGGGCAGCCCGAGGACGTCCAGGAGCAACGTCATGTCGTGCTTGTCGTGGGAGCTGCGGGCGGTGACCCGGGCCGCGGCGGCGAGCTGCTGCGCGGAGGTGGGGTCCACGGGAAGGGACTCGGCCTCAAGGGCTTTGGACCAGTCGGTGAACATCACGCGGCCTTGCCGGTGAGGGCGAGTTCGAGCACGCGTCGGTTGGCGGCGGCCTGCTGAGGGGTGATCGGCTGCTTCCACGGGTTGTAGGGCTCCAGGCGGGTGGGCACGAGCTCCAGCTCCAGCCGGGCGAGGGCCTGGTCCCGGACGGTCGGCGGGGCGGTGCGCGCGGTGCGCTGCTGCTCGCGTCGGCGGCGGTCCTGTTCGGCCACCACACCGGGCCAGTCGTCACCGAGCCGGGCCACGAGCTGCTGGCGCAGCCGCTTGCGTTCGCGCTTGGTGGTCGCCGCCCACACCCCGGTCGGGGTGAGGTCGGGGTTGGCGAGCGCCCACTTGAGGCACTCGGCGGCGACGGGGCAGCCGGCGCAGGCCTTCTTGGCCTGGGCGGTGGCCTTCTCCCGGGCGCGCGGGTCGTTCGTAGTGCTGACGTCCTCGATCGCGAACAGGACCGGATCGGTGCGGCAGGCCAGGGGCTGGTCGGCGTCGGGGAAGGGAATCCGGGTGTCGGCAGGGACGAGCGTCGCCGTGCCGGGACGGGAGCCGGGCATGAGGAACCTCCTCAAGAGGAGCGGGGCGAGACAGGGTGTGTGCTGTGTGGTGCGAGGGCGGGACGGCGCGGGTCAGGCGTGGTCGTCGCCGCGGCGGCGTCCGGCCTGGGCGTCGGAGGCGAACCGGCCGCGCCGGGCCTCGGTCGGGTTCGCCGCGATCCACGTTTCGGCGCAGCTCTTGTGGACCGGCTCACCGGCGTGGGAGCGCATCGGGGTGGGCTGGTCGCACAGGGCGCAGGGGCGGTCCTGCCACCGGTCGAAGTGGCTGCCGTCGCGCCAGTCCAGGAGATTGCCGGGCGCCGGGACCAGCCCCGGCTCGACCGCCGGCTTCTTGTTGCGGGTACGGGTCACGGCCGGGCGCCGGGCGGCTGCTGGAGTCCGCGCCGCTGTGGCGCTCATGCGGCCCGCCCCCACGTCGCGGTCCCCGGGCGGCCGATTCGACGCCCGTTGATCGAGGGCACGGTGGCGTGCTGTGCCGTCGCGAGGACCGCGCGGCCGGTGTGTTTGCCGTCGTAGAGCGCGGCGTCGGCCGTCCTCTGCAACGCGCTCAGGTCCCGGGTGCCCAGGACGTCCGGGGTCGCGGCGCCGATCGAGGCGGCGACGTCGACCGTGTGCCCGTCGTCCAGGACGACCGGGGTGTGCAGCATCCGGACCAGCTGCTCCAGGCGCTGTGCACGGCGGTCGGAGGCCAGCTCCAGGACCACGGCGAACTCGTCGCCTCCGAGCCTGCCCACGGCAGCGCGCGGGCCCGCCCAGGCGGTGAGCCTGGCACCGAAGGCAGCGAGTACGACGTCGCCCGCCGCATGGCCGAGGGTGTCGTTGATCTGCTTGAAGTGGTCGGCGTCGACCATCACGACGGCCAGGTTGTCGCCATGGCGGGCCAGGAGGCGGCGGGCGCGGGCGGTGTAGGCGTCGCGGCGCAGCAGCCCGGTCAGCGGGTCGCGGCGGGTGGCGGCGAGGCGCTTGTGCAGGGCGACGGCGTGGACGGCCCAGCCGGTCAGCGGTACGGCGGCGGTGGTGATCAGGAGGGCGTTCGGGCTGATCCGGCCCGGTAAGCGTGCGGCGGAGTTCATACTGAGGGCTCCCTCTCGTCTTGTACGGGGTGGGTGGCCCGGGGCAGGCGAACTGGTTTGGACGCCGATGTGCGCCTGTCCCGGGGTGGAGCTACAGGTCGTAGGTCGTGGAGTTGAGCCAGCTGTACGGGCTCCTCCAGAGGTCGGCCGTTGCGGCGGACCAGTCGAGTTCCCAGCCGGGCCGGTATCCGCAGCAGCACCAGCCGTCCGCGCGCCCGTGGGGGATCTCGCGTCCGGCCTCCGCTGCGGTGCGGGCCGTGTCGTAGGCGTCGTGGGCGGCCTGTACGGCGGCGGCGCGGCTGTCCGCCCAGCCGGTGAAGACGTGCACCCCGATCCGGGCGGGCGTCTCTGTGCTTCGTATGGGGACGTCGACCTCGTAGTACGGGGGCTGGGGCATGACGTCCATCTCCTCTCGGGTCGCGGCGGTTGAGGGACCACCGCGACCGCCCCGGCCCCGGGCGGTGAGCCGGGGCCGGGGCGGCACGGAGAGTCCGTCAGCCGTGGACCGCTTCGAGGTCCCGCTCCTCGATGCCGGGGGTGCCCTCGTCGTCCTGGTCGTCGGCGTGGTTGGGGCCGTGGACGGTGCAGACGATGCCCTCGTCGTCGTCCAGGTCGCCGTTCAGCGCGCGGAACAGGCAGGTGATGCTGTAGGCGGGCGCCCAGGCCCTACCGGTGCATTCGTCGTCGTGCGGGCACGGCACGGCGACGTCGAACCCGATGTCGCCCTCCCCGTCGATGTCCGTGCGCAGGGCGAGGGTGAGGTACTGCTGCCCGAGGCGGATCTCCGCGACGCGGTCGCCGCCGGCGACGTTCGAGCCGGGCTTCCACCGCCACAGCGGAACGATGTCCTCGCCGAACATCCGGGCCGGGAGGTTCAGGTCACCGAGCCCGTCGCTGCCGTCGAGGCCGAGAGCGGCCTGCCGGGCGGCGCTCAGGCGCTCCAGGAACGGCAGGAGCCGGTCGAAGCGGTCGGAGAAGGCGGTCGCGAAACCCTCTTTCCCCAGGGAAAAGGTCTGGTGCGAGTCGACCATGTCCCGGTGCTGCTTGATGATCGTGGCATCGGGCACCGTGCGGTTCGCCGGTCGTGGGCCCTGCCGCTCGATGCAGACGCTCGCAGGCGTGGTGACCATGACCGCGATCGGCACCATGTTGTGCCGCTTGGCGGCGGCGACCAGGGGCTCCCTGGCTTCCCGGGTGGTGTTGGTGGCGTCGACGATGGTGAAGAGCCTCCGGCGCATCCTCGCTTCCAGGAGCAGGTGCAGGGCGGCGACCGCGTCGCCGGTCGCGGCCTGGTCCCCGGCGTCGTCGCTGACGACCTCGCGCAGTGCGTCCAGGGACAGGACCTGGGA
Organism: Streptomyces sp. NPDC002125; assembly: GCF_053593715.1. Classification (NCBI taxonomy): domain Bacteria; kingdom Bacillati; phylum Actinomycetota; class Actinomycetes; order Kitasatosporales; family Streptomycetaceae; genus Streptomyces; species Streptomyces sp. NPDC002125. The sequence continues at coordinate 19,128 of NZ_JBSFDD010000041.1, forward strand.
TGCGGGCCAGGTCCGCGCGAGCGTGGACTTACCCGCGCCGGAGGGACCGATGAGGACCACCAGGCTGTTCTCGGGCATCGGCGGGTAGATGAGCTCGGTCATGCGGATCTCCTCAGAACAAAGGGGCGCCGGGCAGCGGGGATCGGGGTGCTGCCCGGCGTGATGGGTGAGTGGGCCGGCGGCGTTGTGCGGGGTCGTCAGCGGACGATCATGTGGTCGGGGTGGCCGTTCTTCATGTGGTCCACGCACTGCGGGCAGTCCTCACGCGGGCCCAGAGCGGCGTGGGCCTGACGGCTGGCGTACGCGTGGTACCAGCACTGCGTGCACTCGCCGCGGGGCGGGTTCGTCGCCCTCTCGTTCGGCATGTCAGCGCGCTCCGGGGCGGGTGGTGAGCCAGGTGGTGACGGCGGCCGCGCCGATCCCGATCGCTCGGTGGAGCGCCGCGTCGAGTTCCATCCACGCGGTGCCGGGACCGTTGATCTCGCGGGTGAGCTTGCCGTCGTCGTCCATGCGGACCGTCTGGCAGTGCTCGATGTAGCCGGTCTTCCCGGTCTTCTTCGCCAGCCACAGCAGTAAGGCGCCGCGGTCGATCGCGGCGTGCGTACCGGCGTTGATGGCGGCTCCGGCGAGCAGGGCGGCCGGGGTGACCCGGTAGCCGAACGCCCGGGTGACCGCGATGGTCGCCCCGAGCTGCACGGCGGTGTACGAGGCGACGTGGCAGGCGACCGCGCGCCTGCCGAGGGTGCTGGTGGTCATGGTCGGCCGGGTGGAGTCCTCCGTGGCGGGGGTGCCGTCGGCGTGGACCAGGTCCTCGCCGTACATGCGCTTCCGGGACGCGGTCTTCGAGCCCTGGACCCAGTGGTCACAGGCGGGATGCAGCTCACCGAAGGTCGCCAGGAGGGTGGCGAAGAGGGCCAGGCGCTCGGTGACGAGGGGCAGACGGGGCATGCTGGGGTTCTCCTGATCTCGAATTGCGGGTGAAGGGGTGCGGGGCGGCCGGCTCTTTGCCGATGCTGCGGCCGACCCGTGAGCGGACTCCGCCCCCGGCCATGTGTGGCCGGGGGCGGAGTCCGTTTCAGAACGGGGGTTCGTCCGGCCAGGCCGGGACGGGCAGGAGCCGGATGCGGAGCTCGCGCCGGTTCGACCAGCAGCCGCACGCCTCCATCTCCGGGAACGGCCCGCCAGCCCACCAGCCGCCCTCGCCCCGGCAGTCGGGGCAGGAGCGACGGGCGACGGGCGTGAAGTGGATACGGTGCCGGTCGGCGTACAGCTGCCAGCGGCCGGCCTTGAGGACGGCGGCGGCTGCGGCGAGCGCCACGGTCACCGCAGCGGCGGCCATCAGCGAGTAGGGCGGGGTTCGCACCGGCTCAGCGGGTCGGGGTGCTGGCGCAGTACGGGCCGCCGGTGTCGCCGCTGTGAACGGCGTGACCGCCGGTGGGGCGGAGTTCCTGGAGAAGCTCCAGGAGGTCGTTCTCGTCCTCCAGCAGCGATGCGACGTAGCCGTGGCCGCAGGTGCAGGGCACGAGCAGGGTGAGGGCGTCGCGGTAGTCGGCGTCGGCGGTGATGGTGTGGTGGAGCCACAGCCCGCCGTCCAGGTGTGCCACGGCGCTGGGCTGGACGGCGGGGTCGCGCAGGGCGGGGTAGCCGGTCCAGGCGTCGTGGTCCACCGCCTGGCCGAGGGTGTCGGGGTAGGCGCTGTAGATGTGGTCGGCGGCCGCGGTCTCCGCCACGTCGCGCTCCTCGTCCGTGGTGAGGCGGGCGGTGGTCGCGACGATCTCGAACAGGAGGGCCAGCGGAGAGCCGGCCGCCGGGCTGATGGCGGGCGGGGTGAGGGTCTCGGTCACGGTGTGATCGCTCCTTCGGTTGAGGTGTTCAGGCGGCCAGCCGGTGCGTGACCGACGTGGCAGTGGTGAAGTAGGTGTCGGGGCTGGGCTCGTAGCCCTGGGCGCACGGGTCGCAGGAACCGACGGTGCGCAGGGGCAGGCAGTAGACGTACCGGCGAGCGCACTTCGGGCAGGTGCTCCTGGCGGCGATGGCGCGGTCCAGAGCCAGCTCCTGAGCCAACGTCGGGACGCGCTTGGGCCGGGCCAGGTCGACCCGGAGCAGGAACCCGCGAGTCGGATGACGGCACGACCAGTTCGGGCGGGTCGCGCACAGGCGGCACCGCAGGATCGCGACCGGACCCTCGTTGTCGCCGGGGCTCAACCCCATCTCCCGCAAAGCGCGCCGCGTAACGAGGCCTTCGGGTACGGCGCCACGATCGAACTCGGGCAGGGCCGTCTCACCGCGCGGCACCCGGGCTACTTCCCACCGCTTCTTGCGGGTGCGGGGCATCACCGGCTCCAGGTACCGGGGAGCCGGGCGGGACGGTACGGGTAGCGGGGCCCGGGGCGTTGCGGGCGGGGGCGGCCGATCCGGCGGCGCGGGCGGGGCGTGAGCACGAAGGACCTCCAAGGAGCAGGGATGGTGCGGGCGGTCGTACGGGGCCGGTCAGCGAGGGAGAGGCCTGGCCCGGAAGCGGACGGTGCCGGTGCGGTCGTCGCGACGGACGACCAGGAGGTCGCTCCGGTCAGCAGCGAGCGCCTCCAGCTCGGTCTGGATCCACTCGTTGGTGCGCTGGAGCTCCAGGCGGCCGGAGTCGAACTCCGCGAGGTCGAGGTCGATATCGGGGTGCAGGAGGTTCCGGCGTGCCATGGCCGTCACCCAGGAGCGCAGCAGGTTCCGGGCGGTGTCCTCGTCGGGGCGGGGCGGGAGTTCGCGGGGCAGCGCCCGGCAGGTGCTCGCGTGGGCGTTGGCGGCCTCGGCGGCCTGTCCCAGCGCGTAGCGGATGTAGGAGCTGTGGTACTTGGTGCGGGTGCTGAGGAAGTGGCAGCCCAGGCACGCAACGAGGTAGTAAGCCGTGCCGTAGGGGTCCTGGCTGGTGCGGGCGACGAGGACGACGGCGTGGGCCTGGTTGTAGTACCGCTCGGCGACGGGAAGGCCCTCGGGCTTCCACGTCTCGCCGATCTCCGGCCACGCCTCCGGCTCGGGGGCCTCCGCCGGCGGGGCGGGGGCGGCGGGCTTGCGGGTGAAGAAGTCGATGAGTGCCACGGTGTTGGGGCTCCTTCGCGATCGGTCGGGGGCGGTACGTGGGCAGCGCTGCGCCCCGCCGGCAAGGTGCGTCGGCGGGGCGCGGGGTGTGGTGGGTGGCCGGGCGGCCTGTCCGGTCCTCGCCCACCGGGGTGGGCAAGGACCGGGCGGAGCGACCGGATCAGTCCCGGAAGGGGCAGTTGCTGTGCCGGTCTGCGGCCGGGGGCATGTGGATGTGGACGTCGGGCCGCGCGGGGACCTTCGCAGGGTGGGCCGGGCGGCCGACGGTGCGGCGCAGGGTCAGCCCGTTCAGGGCGAGCGCGGACAGGAGCGTCCAGGCCAGGACCGTCAAGGCGACGGCGACGGTGCGGCTGGTGTCCGGGGTGGCCGTCCAGACCATGAACACCGTGGTCGCGCCCCAGCCGGTCCACATCGCCCGCAGGGCGTTGCTCCGGGTGAAGTAGCCGAGGACCACGGCGGCGATGCCGGTGGCCAGCCACAGCGTGTAGACGGTGGAGGCGGCGATCGGGAGGCCGGCGGAGTGCTGGGCGATGTAGGTGCGGACCGGCTGGTCGACGATGGCGAGGACGCTGTCGGAGGTGTCGACGCCGACCTGCACCGTGGGCACGGCGGTGAGCAGCTGGTGCAGCACGCGGAGGGCGGCCTCACCGGCGGCCAGGACCGCCAGGACGACGAAGGACGCTCCGACCAGCATCACAACGGCCCGGATCCAGGGGGCCATGTTCCGGGGGCCGTCCTGGGGGACGTTCAGGATGTCCATCCACATCAGGTTCAGGACGCCGTCGTCCTCCCACGCCTTGTCCCACCAGCTGCGCAGCGCCGCGAACACGGACTGCTTGGGCGGCGTCTTCGGGACGGGCACGGGGAGGTGCGCGAGGTCCTGGCGGTCGGTACGGGGCGCGTGGTCGTTGGGCTGCATGGGGCAACTCCTTGTTGGTGAAGCAGGGTTCACGGAGCGTGCGAGTGGGCCAAGCTGTGGGTGAGCGACGGAATCGGCAGAGGTGAAGGGGGCGGCTTCGATGGGGTGGTTCACCCGCGATGAGCCGGTGGAGATCGTCTTCGACCAGGTCATCGACACGGACGGCACGATCTGGCCCGCGTTCACCGACGACGACGGTGTGCTGTGGATCGACGTCGACTACGAGGTCGAGGTGACGATCGACCGGGCGGTCGTCGACGGGCAGATCCGGGGTGCCGAGGTCGATGACGACGGGCGGATCTGGATCGACTACGACTGACCGGTCAGGCCGGACGGCCTGTCCCGCACCCGAGGCCCGGCTGGCGGGCGGTGTCGGATGCGAGGCAGGGCGCCCGGGTCAGCGGACGTCGTTGCGGGTGCGGGAGAACATCCCTCGCTGGTTGCTGGTGTTGGTGATCTGCGTGTTCTGCACGACCGGTCCTTCGTAGACCGTCTTGGACACCGATCGGGCCTTGCTGATCGCGCCGCCGATGGCGGTGGCGACCATGGCGAGTCCGGCGAACGGCAGGGTCACCATGAGGACGCCGTAGAGCGTGACGGAGGCCAGGCCCTGGAGTACGAGCCAGGCCCCGCACCCGATGCCGGTGATGCCCGCGCCGACGCCGATAGAGGCGACCGCGATTCCGGCGGCCCAGGCCGGGACGATCCGCTTGTCGTCCTGGTGGACGGGCGGGGTGTCGCCGTACGGCGGGACCTTGGTGTTGTCGCGGAACGACGTCGGGAAGTGCCGTACGGGCGGGGCTGCGGGCTGGAAGGACTGGGTGATGATCCGCTCGGCTTCGGCGCGGGCTTCGTCGTCGGTGAGCGGGCGGGTAATGGGCTCGAAGTCCACGGTGATCTCCGGTTCGAGGGGGGGGAAGCGGGGCGCCCTCCCCGCCAGGTGGGCGGGGAGGGCGCAGGGGGTGGGGGAGCGGGGCGGGGGCTACTGGGGGTTGGCGGCGGCCTCGTCGAGGGCATCGGGCGTCGGGTACTGCGTCAGCGACCGGCGGTCCTCGGTGCGGACGACCAGGCCGTTGCGGCGGCCGGTGAGCAGCAGCTCGGTGACGAGCGCGCGAGCTTCGGGGCTGGCCGCGAGGACGTCGGCCGCGTCGGCCACCAGGACCAGGGGGCGGTTGTTCATCGGGCTCTCCTTCGCGTACGGGCGGGTGGGATCGGGCTGGTCAGAAGCTGCTGATCCAGCCGGTGAGGGAGGAGATCGCGCTGTTGACCGTGGGGGCGATGCCGGTGCCGGCGAGGAAGAAGCCGAACAGGCAGACGGCGATGCCCGGCATGATCCGCTGGTAGCCGGTGCGTACGAGGATGAGGACGATGATGCCGAGCAGGACGACCAGGGAGATCGAGAGGGCCACGGTTCGTTTCCTTCGGTGAGTCGGGGTGCCGGGGTGGGGGTCAGTTGTCGGTGAGCTGCCAGACGCCGCGCTTGCGCGTGGTGGCCAGGCCTTTCGCCTTGAGCTGGGAGCAGGCGTTGCTGACGCTGGAGGGCTGGAAATCCGGCAGCGCGGCACGCAGGTCCTTGAGCGGCTTGGGCCCGTCCGCGAGGAGTTCGAGGATCTGGTCCTGGAGACCGGGCTCCTCGCCGGGGTCGTTGTCGAGGCCGAAGGGGATGTCCGCGAACGGCCCGCCGAACGGGACGGGCGCGGCCGCAGCTTCGCCGCCATCACCTTCACCGTCGGTGCCGGTTGCGGGGGCCGGGTCGCTGGCTGCCGGGGTGCTGCCGGGGGCGCCGGAGAACGCCTGGGCGAGGGTGTCGCAGTCGGCGTACGGGTTGGTGTGCCGCAGGTCGTAGAGGCCGACCTTGGCCTGCGCGGCCGCCGCCTCGCCCGGGGTGAGTCCGTTGGCCGGCTCTTCGCCGTACAGGGCGATCAGGTCCGGATAGACCCCGTCGACCTTCTCGGCGAAGAAGGTGCGCATGAACTTGGCCCGGCCGTCGAGGAACATGTACGCCATCCCGGCCGTGGATTCGCCGTCCTCGTCGTCCTGGCCGGAGAACAGCGCTTCGATCTGCCCGTTCTCGTAGATCCGGGCGGGGATGTTCTCCATCTGGAAGCCGGCCGGGGCGATGCCGTCCAGGCCCATCTCCTTGGTGGACGAACTCGCGGTGCGCATGAGGAACAGGGCGCCGACCTTGCCCTGCTGGCGGATCGCGTCGTCGTCACCGAGGTCCTTGAGGTGCAGGGACTGCACGGCGAGCCGGATGCCGATGCCGACCTTGCGGCCGGTCTTCTGGATGTCGGCGATGAGGTAGGCGGTCGCCTTGCGCATCGCTTCGTCCGGGTGGGACAGCAGCCGGTTGATCTCGTCCAGCGTGATGTTGATGAGCGGCCACGGCTTGCCGAGGGCGAAGTCGCCGCGGCCCATCTCGTTGCTGATGCGCTCGCGGTACTTCATGACCGCGTGCGCGGCCGTGAGCATCAGCAGGGTCTCGACCGGGCCCTTAGCGAACCAGTCGACCCTGCCTTCCGCCTCGGGGAGGCTCATGCCGCCCTGGACGTCGCCGACCCAGGAGACGATGCCGGAGCGCTTCTCCCCGGCGAGGATCAGGTTCTGCAGCACGCTCTTGCCCGCGCCGGTGACGCCTGCGGTGATGCCGCGCAGCGCGCCCTGGCCCGGTTCCCACAGGCGCATCCGGGCCGGTTTGCCGTCGTGGCAGACGCCGATGGTGATGCGGCCCTTGGAGTCCATCGTCAGGTCGTCGACGGTGGCCTTGCGGACCTTCATCAGCGGGTTGGTCCTGTAGACGGAGACGACGCCCTGGCGGATGCCGTCGGTCTCGATGACGAGGCGGGAGGGGTCGTCGATGCCGAACGCGGAGCAGATCGCCGTGTGCGGCAGGTAGATCGTCTTGCCCGGCGGGGAGGCGACCAGGAGGACGATGCGGTCCTTCTCGGTGCGGTGGTCGATCAGGTCGACGCCGGGGGCTGCCTTGCCCGGGGCGGCGACCGCGGTTTCCCACAGGCCGCGGATGCCTTCGGCGACGGCCTCGGTGTCCTCGGAGGTGGGGCGGGCGACCAGCCGCATCCGGCCGGGCCCCGAGCCCTGCACCGGGCGCATCCGCACCGTGCCGACCGGGAAGTCGAACGCGGCGGCGAGCTGCACCTCCGTGAAGGTGGGGACGGCTTTCCCGGCCTGGGCGACGACGACGGCCTCGAAGTCGGGCCGGTCGGCGCGGTAGGGGGCGATGGAGACGAGCCGGGTGCCGTCGCCGGTGGCCTGCGCCCACTTCGCGGCGAGGAACTCGGTGTACGTCAGCTCCCGAGGCACTAGGCCGGTGCCGGTCTGCGCCTGGTGCTCGGTGAGCTCCAGGACCAGGCCGGCGCTGCGGGTGAGCGGCGCCATCCAGCCCATCAGCCCGGCCCACGCGGCGGCGTCCACGATCTCCCACCAGTTGAAGCCGGGGGTGATCAGGTTCGCCACGTAGGTGCCGGCGGCCGTGAGGAACGGGATCGCGCGCTGCGCCCGGACGATGGCGCTCAGGCCCTGGCCCTCGGTGTTCTTCGTCTTCGCGTACAGCCAGGCCAGGGTGCCCAGTCCGATGCCGCCGGAGGCGAGGTAGGACCAGGCGCTGTCGTCCAGTTGCGGTCCGACGGCCATCCCGGCGGCGGCGAGGGCGTAGGAGGTGCGTTCGGCCAGGACGCGCCGGTAGATGACGTGCGTCGGGACGCGCTTGGTGGTGTCGACGGCCGGTGCCGCCTGGTCGGTGGTGTTCAACGCAGCCTCCGTATCTGGGCAGGGCGCAGCCACGGGGCCGCGCCCGGTGTGGGTGCGGCCCCGTGGCTGCGGAGGGGTGGGTTGGGGTTAGTTGCGGCGCCCGGTGCGCCGGTAGAAGCCGGGCTTGGCCTGCTGGACTCCGGAGCCGTTGGAGGCTTCGTAGCCGGGGCGGTACTCCTGCTCGTGCGCGCCGTTGAAGCCGCGGGCGTCGGTGTCGACGGAGTCGGCGGCGTTGACCATGTCGCCGGATGCCTCCGCGACGCCGGTCAGGGCGGTGGAGACGTCCTCGATCATCGAGGTGAAGCGGGGCTCGACCTCGGCCTGGCCGCACATCTCCGCCAGGCGCAGGGCGGCGGTGGAGTTGGCTTCCATGTGGGAGCGGAGCCGGTGCATGCCCTCCTTGAGGAAGAGGGCGGAGGCGGCGAGCTTCGCGGTGCGGCCTGCGAGGGCGAGGAAGCCGAGGCCGCCGCCGCCTGTACCGCCGGTGCTGCTGGCGACGGTGTTGTTCATGCCGGGGATGGCGGGGAGGTTGTCGCTCACGTGGTGATCTCCTCTCTTAGTTCTGGTTGTGGATGCGGGCGGCGGGGACGGCCAGGCCGGTGTCCTCGGTGGCCTGCTGGAGCGGCCGGTAGGCGTCGAACATGGCGTTCTCCGCGCTCTCGGACAGCTCGGCGGCCGTCAGGGACTTGGTGGCCATCTCCCTGGCCTTGCGGTCCAGCACCTCCATCGACTCCGCGAGCTTCGCCATCGCGGCGCCGGTCAGGCGGCCGATGACGTTGTGCGTGGAGCGCAGGTCGGCGGCCAGGTCCTCCAGCTCGTACCGGATCTGCCGGGCCTTGGCGGAGAGCTTGTTGCAGGTCTCGTGCGCCGTGAACGACTGCGCGGTGAGCTCCTCGAGGACGTCGAGGGTGTCGTCGAGGGTCACCTCCGTCTGGTGCTGGGCGTCCATGTCCGCGATGCCGCCGCTGCCCCACTGGGCCATCCAGCTGTCGCGGGTGTCGGGAGCAGTGCTCACGCTGTTCTCCTTCGTGCTCGGGTGGTCGGCGGGACCGCCCGCACCGGACGCCGGGCTGGGCCCGGGGGTATCGGCGCGTTCGACCGTGATCGGCCCGGCCTGGGCGGGTACCGCCGTGGCCATGCCCATCGCCTCGAACGGCGTCAGTCGCTGCTGACCGGTGCCCGGCACCGTGCCCCCGCCCACCGGGGCCGGAGCCGTACCGGGTCCGGTGGCTGCGGCGGCCGGGGCCGGTACAGCAGCAGGACCCGGCGGAGCCGGAGACGGGGGCGAGGCGGTGGCAGCACCGGCAGTTCCGGCCGGCGCGGCGGGCGCGACGGCCGGGGCCGGTGCAGCTGCCGGGGGGTTGGGTGGAACCGGCGGCGCGGATGGGGGCGTGGTGGTGGTGCCGGTCGCCGGGGTGGGGACCGTGGTGGTGCGCATCCGGGCGCGTTTGCGGGCTCGCGCCTTGGCCGTGGACCAGGGCGTGCGGCGGGTCGGGGCCTTCGCGGCCGGACCCGACGGTGTCTTCGCTGCGGGCCCGGAGGGAGCCTTCCCGGCGGGGCCGGCGGGCTTGGTGCTGCCGGGCTTGGTGGTCTTGGTCTTCGGGCCGGACTTCTTCTTCGGCTTCCTGACCTTGACCTTCGTGACGACCGGCGGGCCCATCTTCTTGCGGCGGCGCTTGAGCCGCTTCTCAGCGGTCTCGTGCACAGCCTCGCCGAAGGTCGTCCGGCCCCGGGCGGCGGACTTCATCGCCCCCAGGACCTTCCGGCTGTACTCCTTCTTGAAGCGGCGGCAGGCGCGGCAGCGGCAGTCCTGCTTCACCGATGACGCGAACGTGCCGTGCGCGATGCCCGGCGTCAGTACCTGCTTCTTGCCCTTGCGGGACTTCCCGCCCGGTGCCGTGGGCACCGGCGCGGGCACGGAGGCCGGGCCCGTCCCGCCCTTGCCGGAGCGGGGCTTGGTCTTCTTCCCGCCGCCGCGCTTGCTGCCGGGCGCCGTGGTGCCCGAGCCGCTGCCGCCCTTCGACTTCGGCTTCGTCTTCGGGCCGGTGCCCGAGGTGGTGGTGCCGGGCTTCTTGCGCAGGATCCCGGACGGGCCGGTCGTCCCGCGCGGCGACTTCTTCGTGCCGCTCTTCGGCCCGGACGCTGTGCCCTTCCCGGTGCCCGACCCTTTCGGAACCTTCGGGCCGGACGGACCGGACGTGGACTTCCCGCCTGTCCCCTTCGTGGGGGGTGTGGTCTTGTTCCCCTTGCCCAGGTTGGGGCCCGTCGTCTTGCCGGTGCCCGGCCCGTGCTTCTTGTGCGAGCCACCTGCGGACCCCCCGGCACCGGTCCCGGTGCTGCCGGGTCCGCGCTTGCGGTTCAGGACGGAGCCACCTCCGGAGGAGCCGGACCCGCCACCGCCACCGGGGCCGCGGTTCTTCCTGCCGCCACCGCCGCTGTTGTTCGGCCCCTTACCGGCGCCGCCCGAACCGCCCGAGCCCCCGGACGATCCGGGGTTGCGGTTCTTCTTGAGGCTGTGGCCGCCGCCCTGCGAGGTGCGCGTCAGCGGGGTGACTCCGGAGCTGTTCTTCTTCGGCGAGTTGGTGCGACCGCCGCCACCGCCGGAGCCTGCACTACCGCCCGAACCCCGTCCTCGGCCACCACCGGAACCGCTGCCGGAGCCGCTGGGCGACTTGGTCGTCGACCCGCCGCGCCCCCGGCCTCCCGAGCCGCTGAGCGACCCGCTGCCGCCCCGCCCGGAACGGCCCGGACCACCGGAGCCGGAGCGTCCTGACGAGCCGCCAGGACCGCTCTGGAGGGCCTTGCGGCCGTTCTCCGGTCCGGACGGCACCGGCTTCTTGGAACCGCCCTTGGGTGAGCCGTCCTTGCCGCTGCTCGCGGTCTTCGCGACCGCCTCACGCTGCTCCCGGCTGGCCCGGCCTGTGGCGATGCTGGAGTGAATCCCGCGCATCGCCGCGAGGGACACCGCGAGGACCGCCGCCAGGGACAGCGAGCCGAGCCCCGGCGGTGCGGGTGCCGGGGCGCCCTCCGAGCGGAAGGTCGACGGCACCGCCGCACCGGTCGGAGCCGGGGTCGCGGTGGGCCCCGGAGCGGCGGCGAACGGGGCTCCCTGACCGGGGTCCGGGAGGGCCGCGATGACGCCCATCGGGTCGGTTCGCGTCGCGGGTGCAAACGCCTCCGGGGCGGCCGGGGCGGGGTCTGCGGGGGCGGCGAACGGTACGTCGGCGGAGGCCGGTTCGGAGGGCTCGGCCGGGGGGTCGGTGGGAGCCGTGAAGCCCACGCGGGGGAAGTTGATCACGTTGTTGGGGCCGTCGTCGTCGGCCATGACGTCTCCCTCTCGGAGTTGACAGACGGTCACCGCCTGGGGCACCCTCGCGCGCGCACGACACGCGCGCGCCTTGGGGTGCTCCGGGCGGTGGGGAGGAGGCGGTGATGAAGAAGAACTTCGTCACCCTCCGTGCTGCTTGTAGAAGTCGTGCAGTACCTGGGTGAGCGCGGGCCACAGGCTCGGCTTGCCCTCGCGCTCGGCCTGGCGGGCCAGGGTCCGGCACGCGTCGTACCAGACCCCGGCCCGCTCCTGATCGGTCGTGGCCTCGGCAACCCGCCCGTTCCAGTGCTTCGCACGGTTTTGCGTCTGCCGAGGCGTCGCCGTCACTGCCCCTCTCCCTTCGCGAAGTAGTCGTTGATCGTGCTCGTCGGCCGCTCACCGCCGGCCGCCATCGGCCACTGCTGCCAGGGGTTGTCCGGGGTCACGAACTCCGCCGGCCTCGCCTGCGGAACCGTGCCGCCGGGCTGCTCCTGGGGGGTGTTGAGCGCGGTCACCGTGCGGTTCAGCGACCCGGCGACGGCCGCGCCGACGGCGGCCTGGCGGCCCTGCTTGCGCTCCAGGCGCTTGGCCTCCGCGACCGCCCTGCGCTGCGGGAGCTCCAGGACCTCGTTGACGTAGGTCGCGTACAGGGCCTCGGCCTTGGCCGCGGCCTCGGTGGACGCCTTCTCCATGGCCTTGAGCTGCCGGGCGACCTTCCAGGCCCGCAGCCTCTTGGCCATCCAGCGGTCGCCCTCGATCGGCGTCTGCTGGAGGCGGCTGCGCACGATGTCGGCGATCTGCCCGTACTGCTGGGCGTCACGAACGTGCTGGTCGCGGACGGTCGCGGTGAAGGCCCGCAGGCCCGCATCCGTGAACAGGGCGTTGATATCCATGAGGGGGTTCTCCTTCTGGGGGCGGGGGCGATCTGGGAGGCTTTGTCGTGGCGTTGCGGCGCCTTCACCGCGTCCCCGAGGCGCTGTCTTCGTCTCGGGGGCCGGTGGAACCGTCGAACGGCCTGTTGGTGCAGGTCACTGCCCCGGCACGTAGCCGTCCGCCAGCATCTGGGCGGCTTCGGCGCGGTACTCGGAAGCGGTGCCGGGGGAGTTGAGCAGCAGCTCGTGCTGGATGTCGGCGAGCGGCAGGCTCTCGGCGTCGCCGCCGACGGCGAGGATCATCCGGGCGACCTTGCGCAGCCCCCGCTCGCGCGGCTTGAGCCGCGCGATGTCCTCGGCTTCGACCGCGGCCCGCTCCATTTCGGCAGCAGCCCGCCGCGTTTCGGCAGCGGCCCTCGCCGTTTCGGCGGCAGCCTTGCGGGCGGCCTCGATACCGGCGGCGGCGACCTCCTGACGCTCAATCTCTTCCGCCTCCAGGCGCGCCGTTTCGGCAGCAGCCCGCCGCGTTTCGGCAGCAGCCTTCTCCGTTTCGGCAGCACGCCGGTCGGCTTCGGCAGCAGCCCGGCGGGCTTCGGCGATGGTCCGGGTCTCGACCGCCTGCGCTTCGGCGGCGGCGACCCGGTCGGCCTCCGCCGCCGCCTTCCGCTTCTCGGCCGCAGCGGCTTCCAGCTCGGCCGTACGGAGGTCAGCGTCGGCCGTCGCCTCGCGGGCTTCGGCCTCCTGGCGCTCGGCCTCGGCCCGGCGGGTGCGGGCCTCGGCCTGAACGACGGTCTCCAGCGCCGCCTCGTCCCGGGCGGCGGCCCGCTCGGCAGCAGCGATCTGGGCCTTGGACTGCGCGCGGGCCATGCCCTTCTCGCTGTCCACCCGGGCCCTCACCGTTTCGAGCTGGCCGTCGGCCTCCAGGCGCTCGGCCTCGGCCCGCTTCTCGGCGAGCTCCTTGCGCGTCGTCGCCTCCAGGCGCCGCCGCTCGGCCTCCTCCTCCCGCTGCTCCGCGTCGGCTTCCTGCTGGTCAGGCATGGCAAGGGCCTCGCTGACCGTGTAGCCGTAGGGGGCCATCTTCATCGGCAGCCGCTCGTCGTCGGTGGCCTGGGACAGGTCGCCGTCGTACTTGCGCTTGAGCCACTGCTCGTACGCGAGGAGGTCCTGCTCGCGGCGGACCATCTCCTTGTAGGAGGCCACCCCCCACAGCCGCATCCGCCGGTAGATCCGGGGGGTGGCGACGGGGGCGAGGATCCAGCGGATCAGCGGGATCGCGTCGTGGCCCTCCCGGCCGGGGCGCACGATCCGGTCGATCGCGTCCCGGCCGACCTCCACGATCATGATGAACAGGATCGGGACGACGCCGTGCGCGAACGCGGCGACGTAGTCCAGCAGCTCCCACGGCCGGTCCTTCGGGGCGGCGGAGGCGGCGTTGAGGACGACGGTTGCGCTGGTCAGGAGCCATACCGGGTAGCGGATCCAGGTGATGGGCCGCTTGAGCCACGCCATCAGGAGGTCGACCGCGATCATCACCATGATCCCGACGTCGACACCGACAGCGAACAGCCGGCCTTTTTCCAGCGACCCGAAGCGCAGCTCCTCGTGCGCGAACTCCGCGACGTGCGCGAACGACAGGTAGAGGCCGATGCCGGCGAGCACCAGGGCGAAGGCCACGATCCCGCCGACGGCGAGCTTCTGCATACCCGTCAGCGGGCCGCGCGGGACAACGGGAAGGGTGTCGTCCGGATTCCGCTTCTGCGTCTCCGAAACGAAATCCGGTGTCTCCGAAACGGTGCCGGGTGTTCCCGAAACGGCGGCCGGTGTCTCCGAAACGGCGTGCGGCGGGGGCGAGGCGGGGTCGGGTTCGGCCGCGGTTCGCGGCCAGTCGGTGATCGTCACGAGGTCCTCCAGAAGGGGTTGTCCGGGTGGGCGCGAAACGGCGGTGGCCGCTCCCGAAACGCGGTGAGGCGTTCCCGAAACGGCCGATGGTGCGGACGGTTACCTGCGAACCGGACACCCGCTCTACCCGCTCCGGCCGCCCAAGAAGGCCGGCGGTCCGGGAGGCGGGCGGGCGTGCTCGCGAAACGGCGCGGGGCGGGCCCGAAACTGGGAACGGCTTCCGCCGGGCGGGCGCGAAAGGGGGGCGGGTCAGGTGCGCCGGGTGCGCTGCTGGGCGAGGTAGTCGTCCTGGAGCCGGACCAGCTCGCCGTACAGGCGGGCGCCCGGCGGGCAGCGGCGCTCCGGCGTGCAGGTGGTGCACGTGGCGTCGTGGTCGCGGACGGCGTCGGCGGCGGCCATGTAGAGCTCGTACAAGCCGCGCTTCGTCACGCCGCGGACCGCTGTTCCTTGAGGCGCAGGCGCGCGGCCCGGCGGTGGATCCGGCGGCGGTCGGTCTCGTCGGTGCCGCCCCACACGCCGTGGTCCTGGCCGGACTCCAGCGCCCAGTCCAGGCAGGCCTCCATGACCGGGCAGCGGCGGCAGACAGCCTTGGCCTCCTCGGCCTGGACCACGGCCGGGCCGGTGGTGCCGATGGGGAAGAACAGGTCCGGGTCCTCGGTGCGGCACGCGCTGCGGGTCCGCCAGTTCGTGTTGACCGGCAGGTCGGCGGAGGGGGCGTAGACGGCGGTGACGATGGAGAAGGGGTTCATCAGGGCCTCCTGGAAGGTCCGTACGGAGCAGCCCCGGGGTGCGTCCCGGGGCTGCTCGCTGTGCTGGCGGGGTGAATGTCTGTCACCTGGTGACCGGCCTCCCACGCCCTGGCGGCCGCCGTGGAGGCGGCCGCCAGGAGCGCGAGGGTGATCGGGTGGGCCAGGCCGTGGACGGTGAGGGCCCGGACCGCGAGGTGCTGCGCGGTCCGGGCGGCGCGTATGAGGGGAACCACTACTTCGGGTAGGGCTTCTCGCTGCGCTCGTTCTTCTTGCCGACCTTGTCGCTCAGGTCCTTGTGACCCTGCTCGTCCAGCGCGGTGACGCCGGGCGGGCAGTCGTGCCCGGTGCAGTTGAACCGCTCGCAGAGCGGGCACTGGCCGCCCATCACCGGCCGGTGCAGGATCAGCACCGGCTGACGGACGTAGCCGGGGGCCATCTCCTGGAGCGTGCGCCGTACCCGGCGGCCGGCCACGGCGGCACGGGTATCGCCGTCGTCCACCAGCTGCTTCACGAGCTGCTGGAAGCAGTGGTCGGTCTCGTCGCGCTCCGGTCCGCGCTTGTTGTCGTCCTCGGTCATGTCGTCGTAGATGCCGGACGACGGAGCCGGGATCGTGCGTGTCATCATGTGCTGCATCAGGTCCTCCGAGTCAGGTCCTGGACAGCCCGAGGGCTGCAATCCCAAGGGCTGTCGCGATCACTCCCCATTTGGGGAGTCGACTGCTACGAGCAGCCGAGGCCCCGGCCGACCCCCTCTCGTGGGGTCGGCCGGGGCCTCGGTCGTTCGTCCCGGGCGGGTCAGGCGGACAGAGCCACCGAGCCCTTCCGCTGCGCGTACTGCTGGCCGAGCTCGGCCTGCCGCCGGTCGTACGCCTCGAGGTTCTCCGGCTCCGTCGGCACGTTCGCGGTTCCGGCCTGGGCGGGCGCCTCGGCCCGGCCGCGCGGGACCGGCACGGACATACGGCGGGTGTCGGCGTCCCGGACCGCCGGGAGCACGGCCGCCCACTCGGAGCGGCGCGTCGGAGCGGCCGACCGGCCGCCCTGCTCGCGCTCCTGGCGGTGCAGCTGCTCCCGGGCGATCGTGCAGGAAGCCTGCGTCTCAGCGGCCCGGACCTCCAGGGCGCGGCCCGTCTCGCACCGCCCGCCGGCCCTGCAGAGGAAGCAGCCGATGTGGTGCCGGTCGACGGCGCGGCGGGCGCGCTCAAGCAGGGGGACCAGGCGGGGCAGGGCCGGTGCGCT
The DNA here is from genome assembly GCF_053593715.1 of Streptomyces sp. NPDC002125. Lineage (NCBI taxonomy): Bacteria > Bacillati > Actinomycetota > Actinomycetes > Kitasatosporales > Streptomycetaceae > Streptomyces > Streptomyces sp. NPDC002125. The sequence goes on from NZ_JBSFDD010000041.1 coordinate 34,968, forward strand.
CTGCGGTCCCTGCGTCGCGAGGCGGTGGACCGGGGTGGGCGCCGGGCCCTTCTTCGGCTTGGGCAGCACCTTCGTCGCCCGGCGGGAGGCGACCGACGCGGACACCTCGGTCCGCTCCGCCATCTCCTCTCGCCACGCCTCGGGCGCGGTGTTGAGGACGATCCGGCGGTTGCTGTTGGAGCAGCGCCGGGGGTTGGGGGTGCGGTCGTGGTACGGGGTGGTGTGGTGCGGGACCAGCACCGGCGTGCCGAGGACCCCGGTGATCGGCGTCCAGCACGTGCAGGCCGGGCAGATCGCGTGCTCCTTGCCGGGCGTCAGATCGATCTGGCTCGCCGTGAACTGCGAGGCGACGAGCGGCGAGAGGCTGCTGACGTTCTTCGTACGGGTCTTCCGGCGCTTGCGGGCCTTGGGCTCCGCGGTGATTGCGGCCATGAGGGAACTCCTCCGGTGGAAGGGGAGAGGGGGCTGCGTCGCGGGTGGGCTCTCCGACCCCCAGGGCTTCCGGCCGAGGCCGGCGTCCTGGTCGATCGGACAGCGCATCAGCGCTGCGACGTGCAGCGGAAGACATCCGGCCAGGTGACCGGCCCAGGGGATTTGGTCGTGCTATCGACCCTGGTCCTCCCCATCGGGGAAGCGCTTCTGCGGTGGTGCATCAACTTCCTATCGGAAGTTGATGCAGACAGTAGACCCGCAGGAGCGGCACCGTCAACAGCTTCCGATAGGAAGTTCGCCGGAGGTGCGGTGACTCTGCGTTCAAGGACCGCAACACCAGGCATGTTGAATAATCCCGGTTTTTTCCTTCGGGTCAAGCGGTCCCGTGCGTTAATACCGGAATTAAGGTTGGATGGGTCGTCAGACCGTAGGAAGGGAGGCGTGCCATGGCAACGCCACGGTGGAAGCAGCTCGCGGACGAGCTCGCGAACGAGATCTCTGAAGGCGTGTACCTGCCCGGCGCGAAGTTGCCGAAGATCGCCGAACTCGTGGCTGCTGGTCGCGGCTCACGGACCACGGTCCAGCGGGCATACAGCGACCTGACCGAGAGGGGACTGACCATCGGCGTCCAGAAGCTGGGCACGATCGTGTCGCCCATCCTGGGGAAGATCCACCGCGACGGAACCGGCCGGTACATGCGTGTCGCCCGTGAACGAGGCGGGGCTCGTGGTGCCTTCGCGGCCGAGATCGAGCGCTTGGGGATGGCGCCGGCCAGCAAGACCGACATCAGCCGGGGCACCCCTCCGGCCCGCATTGCCGAGTTGCTGGATGTGGACCCTTCGGTACCGGACACGGTGCTGATCCGGGCGCGGGTCATGTTCGCGGGCGAGATCGTCGTCCAGTTGGCCACCAGCTACTTCCCGGGCAGAATCGCGTTCGGTACACAGCTGGAACAGCAGGACACCGGAGCGGGAGGCTCGAAGTCCCGGCTGGAAGAGCTGGGCCACGGTCAGCGGACGATCACGGAGACCATCGACGTCCGCTCGCCCACTCCGGCAGAGGCCAGCGCTCTGGCCATTCCCGTAGAGCGCCAGGTGTACGAGATCACGCACGTAGCCCGCAGTGAAGAGGGGCGAGTTGTCGAAGCTTGCGTGCACGTGGTGTCGACGACGCTCTGGACGTTGAGCTACACCTGGCCGATCGACCCGCCGGACGCACCAGGCGCTCCGGCATAACGACCCATCACCATCACCAGACGAAGAACGGATTCATCACCGTGAGCGACAAGATCGTGCGTGACTCCTCAACCCGCTACCTGCGTGCGCGCCGGGAGGAGGGAGCCTCGCGTGGGGCGTTCGACACCGAAATCCGGAAGCTGGGCGGCATCCCGCGCGTCGAGACGGTCGTGGAGCGCGACGCGGTGCCGGCCGTCGTCGCCACGATCCTCGGTGTGGAGGTCGGAGCCGAGGCGGCAACTCGTAAGCGCTTGATGTTCAGCGACGACCGCCTGGTGCAGCTGGCCGACTCCTACATCCCGCTCGATGTTGCCGAAGCCGCCGGAATTGAGCAGCCCGACCCGGGCAAGGGCGGGATCATCTCGCGTATGGCGGAGGCCGGCTTTGAGCAGGCCGAGGTCACTGAGGAGATCCAGCAGCACGCGGCGAGCGAGGCTGAAGCGACCGCGCTCGGCATCGAGGCCGGCACTCTCCTGATCCGCATCATCCATGTCGGCCGAACCAGCGAAGGTCGCGCTGTCGAGGTGACCGTGCACACCCTGGCTCCGGATGCATGGGTGCTGCGCTACAGCGTGCCCACCAGCTGACCGAACGGCCCTCGGGGTCGTTCGGTCGGTCGCTGATCGATTGGACGACCCCGCCCGCTTACTTCCTATAGGAAGTTGCGCTAAGGTTCCCGCCATGACTAGGAAGCCCGCTACATCCAGATGGCTCGCGGAGGAATTCCGCGCCCGGATCGACTCCGGCGCGCTGCAGCCGGGCGACAAGCTGCCCAGCACGAAGCAGATCGCGGAGGAGTTCGATGTCAGCGAGCTGCTCGTGTATCGGGCCATCACCCAGCTCAAGGAGTCGGGTCACATCGTTGCCCGGCAGGGCGCGGGCGTGTTCGTGCGGGTCTACAACCCGTTGCTCTGGAATCCCGGTGAGTACGAACGGGGGGAGCGAAGCGACGACCCTGTGACCAACGTTGACGACTGGAAGGCGCAGGTTCGAGCCCAGGGGAGAGAGCCTGAGCAAGGCATCCCGCATGTCTCGACTGAACCCGCGCCCAAGGACATCGCCAACTGGCTCCAATTGGAGCCGGGCACGCCCGTCGTTGCCCGTCGGCGGCTTCGTCTCGTCGACGGTGAGCCGTGCCAACTCGCGGACTCGTGGTTTCCGGTTGAGATCGCTGAAGGCACCCCTCTCATGGAGGAGCGCGACGTGGCCATGAAGGGCGGCATCCTCGCCGCTACGGGGAACCCGCAGCACCGCCTCCGCGACGAGCTCGACATCAGGATGCCCACGAGCACCGAGATCGAGCGCCTCAACCTGCAGAACCTCCCGGGCACTCCCGTATGCCAGCACGCTCGAATTGGCTACGGAGGCAACGGCGTTCCGATCCGCGTGATGGTCACGATCGCCCCGGGCGACCGCAATCGGATCATCTACGAAATGGAGATCAACCGGTGATGCTTCGGCTGGCCACCACGGCGGATGTCGACGCTTTGATGGGGCTGCGCATCGAGGCGGAAGGCTGGCTTGCTGCCGCAGGAATCGATCAATGGCGGAACCCGGAGACTCGCGGTCCGGCCTTGGCGAAATGGATGATCGATATCGAAGCCGGCCGCACCTGGGTCGTTGAGGACCATTCGCTGCTTGCCACGGTGACTCTCGCTCCGGCCGACATGGATTTCTGGAAACCGAGCGACTTCCCTGACAGCGCCGTCTACGTAGCGAAGCTCATCACCACACGGGCCGCGAAGGGCAGCAGCCTCGGCGGCCGTCTCCTCGACTGGGCCGGCAGCCAGGCCCGCGCGCAGGGTAAGCCGTGGGTCCGGTTGGACTGCTGGCGCGACAACCAGGCGCTGCAGGAGTTCTACCTACGCGAAGGCTTTGAGCATGTCCGCACCGAGGCTCCCACTCATCGGCTGTCCGGGTGGCTGGGGCAACGGTCAGCCTCGGTCGTACGCCACCCGGGCGTGTTGCTGACCGCTCCCAGCACGTCAGAGACAAAGCGATGAGAGGCCTCCCGATCAGCATGTCGCCTGCCCTGCAATTCGCTTCTGGCTTCCCGTCAGGCGGGAGCGGCATTCGTGGTGCTGGGGAATTTGTGCGAATGCGTCCGGCGGTTTCGTCAGGTGCTGGGGTTAGGCTGTGCGCAGACATGATCCATAACGCGAGAACCCCAGGGACCGGGGCCGGTCACCTGGGGCTTCTCGAACGAGGCTCTGCCTCGCCGGACGATGCACCTAAAAGGGAGGTGATCGCGGGATGAAGAGTACCCGCTCGCGCGGAACTACACGCGCAGCACGGCCGGTTGGCTCCGGCGGTCACACCTTCGGGCACATCGTTTTCGGGCAGGCCGACTCCACCATCGGTATCGAGGGGGTCGGGATGACCTAGGTCACCGGCCGCGCGCGCCAATGAGGTGGACGGGAATCCACTTCGGCCTCGCGCGGCCCATCGCGCCGACCATCAGGTCGGCCGCCTGGTCTCCGGTTCACACCCGGCTCCAGGCTCCAGCTCACTGAGCTGGGACTTTCAACGCAACACGCAACATCAGCAAAATCCCGCCTGGTAAGCGGGCGCTTCACCCCAGTTCCTCGGGGCTCCTATGGCAGGGAGCCGGTGAGGTCTGGCCAACAACAGAGCTTCGTGAGCTTCCCGTGGCAGGGGGCCCGTGAAGTTCGGCCGAAGTGATCTTCTACGGCTTCCCGTGGCAGGGGCCCGTCGAAGGTCGGTGTCGTTTCACCCCGGGTTCCGGTGGCCTTGGCAGGCCGTCGGGCTCGGGGGTCCACGTGATCGTGGCCGTTCCCGCAAGGGGGCTGGTCACGGTCTGAGCTACCGATATGAAGTTGGTGTCCCCGTCATAGTGCCTGATCTCCCGGTTTATGGAAAGCGGACCCCCGCCCGTTTCGGGTGGGTTTGGTCGTCCGGATCGTCCCGTGTGACGGGATCGCCGGTCGCTTCATCCTCTTCTACGCCTTTTGCGACACGCTTCTCTTCTCTTGTAGGAACGCACGTGTACGGGTCAGTCACCCGGTATAAGGGCGGTGCTCTGTGAGCGCGGGCGCGGCGTCGGCCGCCGTGCTGGACCACGACGTCTGGGAGGTCGTGGACAACTCCGTCGACGACGTGCCGGGCGGGAGCTCGCGGCGTCGGCTGCGGTCGGTCCCGGCGCAGGCCGGGCCGGTCCCGAAGCGGGCGGCGGGTCATCCGCTGTCGCTCGGCAGGGACGCGCGCGCCCGGCTGGGTGGTGCGGTACGGGAGCTGCTGGACGCGGACGGTTTGAGCGGTGCGTCGGACGCGGTGCGCCTGGCGGTGCTGGTTCTGGCGTCGCGGACGCCGTCGGAGACGGGTGTGGTGGAGATCCGCACTTCGGAGCTGGGGCGGTGGATCGGGGCGTCCGTGTCGTACATGGCCTCCGACGTCGTTCCGGGGCTGCGTCGCTCGGGTGTGGTGTCGGTGGAGACGGCGGAGGGCGACTACGGCCAGGACGTCGGGCTGGAGTGCAAGGTGGTGCCGCTGTGGGACGCGCAGAGCGTGCTCGGGCACCCTCTGAACCTGGCGAAGAAGGAGTACGTGACGCTGAAGCGGCTGTTGGAGGCCGTGATGGGGCCCGGGTGGAAGCACCGGGATGGCCGGGTGTCGCCTGCCGGGCTGATCGGTACGCGTACCGGCCGGGGCGCGGCGACGGACCGCCTCGCGCTGCTGTTGCTGGTGCTGGAGGCGCGGGAGTCCGGGCGGGTTCGGCTGTGCGGCGGGAGCGTGGACACCAAGCGCGGCCGGGCGGCGGCAACGCTGGCCCGGCTGATGGGGTGCACGGCCGCCGCGGCGGCTGGGATCCTCGGACGGCTGGAGGGCCGGGAGTTGGTGTTCCGGGTGCGCCTGGGGACGGCGTCCGGGCTCGCGAACCGGTCGCGGCTGCTGGTGCCGGCGGTCGCTGCTGCGCATGGCCGTGGTGGTGCCGACGTGGTCCGGGAGGACCGTGCGGAGGCCCTGGAACCCGTGTTTTCAGAGCGCGGTGTTGCAGCAGGGCATAGTGAACCGTCGCAGTCCGATGAAGATCCGCAGGTCAGCGATGCCTCGGTTGCCGATGAGATGGATGTTGCAGACCCCCACGTTGCGGCAGCCCTTCACACTGACCACCCTTCCTTGGCTACTCCCCGCTCTTCTCTCTCGCTCTCTGGTGGTTTTTCCGGCGAAGGCCGTGGTGGGTTCGGTGATCTGCCGGACCGCGCGTGCGAGCGCGAGGACCAGGCCGTGGACGGCGATGGAGCTGCCCGGCTGACGCTGGTCGACGGCGAGGGTGGCCCGCTGCGCGGGGAACAGCCGAAGAAGTCCCCGGTCGTTGAAGGCGGGAAGGATGGCTGCGGGCCGGTGGCCGGTGGCAGCGAGCGGGTCCTGGAGGGCGAAGGCCAGGGCAGGCAGCAGCGGGGGAGGGTGGCTCTGCCGTCGCTGGATCTGCGGGCCGTCCTGGCCCCGGTCAAACTGGTCTGGGCTCGCCTGGAGAGCCGAGGTACCCGGTGTCTGGTGGAGGCCAAGGTCCGTGCCGAGCTGGCCCGGGTGACCGGGTTCGCCGGTTCCGGCGACGCGCCGCAGATCCTCGCCGACCGGCTCGCCCGGCGCCTGGAGAACCAGATGCGGCTGGGTGGCCCGATCACGGACCCGGTGGGCTGGCTGATCGGTCGGGGACTGCCGCAGATCCGGCTGTGTGCGGAGCCCCGGTGCGATGAGGGCTCGCTGCTCGACTCCGGCCGGGACTGCCCGCGCTGCGAGGACCGGCAGGCCGACAGCCGTGCCACCCGCCACGCGGTCGGGGCCGCCGTGGATGCCGCGATGCCCGGAGCCTCCGCGACCGAGCGGCGGGCGGCCACCGACCGGCAGCTGCACGAGACCGTGACGGCCAGGGCGTGGGCGCAGGCGGCCGAGTGGGAGGAGTACCGCGCCCGGAAGGCCGAGGCGAAAGCGGCCCGCGCCGAAGCAGCCGCCGCGCAGCCGGCCGACGACGTCCCGGCCGCCTCGCTGGCCACGGTCGCGCTGCCCGCGCCGCGCCCGGCCGCCGCCGCTCCGGTCGTGGAGCCGGAGACCGCCGACGTCGCCGACGACGACCAGGAGCTCGTCCTCGAGGAGCTGACCGCCGACCAGGTGCGTGACTGGCGGGTGCGGGCGATGAAGGACCACCAGGTCCTCCTCGACCACATCGACCACTACGGGGAGCCGTCAGCGAGGCGACTGTTCAGCAACCAGCTGGTCGACCAGGCACAGCACCACGCCCGGCTCGGGCACCTGAACCTCAGCTACTCCACCTGGGAGCGGTCGTGAGCAGCGGCGAAGTGTCCGGCGTCGACCTGGCCCGCCAGGCCCTGCTCGCGGCCCGGGAAGCGGCGAGGAAGAACGGCGCCACCGCTAAGAAGCCGAAGCGGCGCACCACCACCGTCGCACGGCGCGACGGCCGTGAGCCGCTCGGGCTGGGCAGTGCGATCAACCGGATGATGACCGAGCGCGGCATGACCGCCCCGGCCGCTGGCGGAAGCGTCCTCGCCGCCTTCGACACCATCCTGGCCGCGGTCGTGCCCGAACTTGCCGGGCGCGTGAAGGCCGTGGCCTTCGACGCGGACACCGGCCGCTTGGACGTCGTCCCCGACCTTCCGGCAGCCGGGACGCAGCTGCGGTGGAGCGCGCCGAAGCTGGTCGCGGCGGCCAACGAGAAGGTGCCCGGTGCGAACGTCCGCGCCCTGCACGTCCTGGCACCCTCACCCGTAAACGCCGCGCCCGCAACGGCGGCCGCCGAACCGGACCCACCGTCGACCGCACCCGCAGCACCGATGCGGCGTACGGATCCGCCGGAGGGCTACCGCGAAGCCATCGCCGCCCACCGCGCCACCTGGAGCGGGCAGCAGCACCCCAACCCGAGGATCCAGGCCGCAGCCGAACGGCAGCTCCGCGAACGGCTCCGGGAACCTGAGGAGCACTTCGCCGACGGCCGCCAGGCCCTCGATGAACTGCGAGCCAAAGCGGCCGCCCAGCAGCAGGTCCGGCCGAGCGACATATCCCGAGCGCGGGCTCTACAGCGCCTCGCCGCCGAACGAGCCGGGCTGGCCACCATCACCCCGGCGGCGGCCGCGCCGCAGCGGCTGGACCGTACGGCGTGAGATGTCAGGGCACGTCGCCTTCCCAGACCCACGGGCCGTCGGGGCGGCCGATGGTCGGCGCGTACGAGGCGCGCCCGCCCGGTCCGTACGCGCTGTGCAGCGTGATCAGGTACGCGCCGGTGGTGATCTCCTCGTCCGTCCAGCCGGTGACATCGATCAGCTGCCCGTCCAGCGGTCCGCCGGTCAGCTCCCGGTAGGTACGGCCGGGCTGCGGTCCGGCCGCAGGAAGGTCGTGCTCGGTGCCGTACACCCGGGGTGCCTGCGTCATGGAGCCCAGTCTGGCCCGCCACCCGTGCACCCGGCAGCGAGTTCAGGGGAAGTTGCCCGTGACGGGGGACCAGGAGCAGTGAGGCGCCGGGCCGGCCTTCCGGTCGGGCTCGGCCTGAGCGGACCGGCCGTAAGCAGGGCTGCACCCCCTCTCGAAAGGGGCTCGTACGCAATTCGTACGGTATTCGTACGCTAAAAGTTGGCCGTTCGTACGTTCCGTGGGGTAGAGTGTCGGTCAGGAGGTGTTCCATGTCCGAGTTGTTCGACGCGGTCGACGCCCTGCTCGCGTCCCGCGCCACCCTGCCGCCCCCGGCGGAACGCAAACGGCTGCGCTCCGCGCACGGCCTGACGATCGACGAAGTCGCCGGCGCGCTGAAGGTCCGCCGGGCCACGGTGTCCGGCTGGGAGTCCGGGAAGACCGAGCCCCGTCCCCCGGAGCGTGACGCGTACGCCCGGCTGCTGGACAAGCTCGCGGAGCTCTACCCCGCCACCCCGGCCCCGGCCACAGAGACGGCACCCGCGCCGGATGCCCCGGTTCCCGCCACGTTCACCGGCGCCGTGCCCGCTCCGGCTGAGCCGCAGCCCACCGAGCCGATCTCCAGCGCCGGAGTCGTGAGTGAGCCGGTGAAGCCGCAGGTTCCCGCTGCGGATCTCGTGGACGCTCCGGCGGCCGCGCCGCGTCCGGAGAGCACCACCAGGCCGTCGACGTCGCGCCGCCCCAGCGCACGGAAGGCGGCCGCGGCCAACACCCCTGCGGGCGGTACGGATCCGCGGTTCGAGAACGGGCCGCTGGCGGTCGTCGACGTCGAGGACGGGCAGGTGCTGGCCTACTGTGTCGGCGGCCTGGTCCTGGACGTGCCCGCCAAGTCGTTGCCGTCGCTGGTGGAGTGGACGCTGAGGGAGGCGAAGCTCGGGCAGCCGAAGCTGTCCGGGCCGGGAAGGCCGGCCGACCCGCTGCTCGTCCTGACCCAGGCCGCCCTGGAGCGCTACGGGCTGCCCGTCACGCTCACGGCGGAGGAGAAGGACGCCGGGCGGATCCCGGAGGGCCACAAGGTCATCAAGCAGCTGACCCGGGCCGAGTGGAAGCTGACGAAGAGGGGCTTCGGGCCGTGGGCGAGGATCTACCGCCCGGCCAAGGGATCGGACCGCCAGTGCGTACAGCTGTGCATCCCCTCCTGGAACGCACTGGACCCCCGCTTCTGGGACCACGCCGCAGAACTCCCCCCGGCGGAGCTCACCCGCGTCCTGGGCACCTACGCGACCAGGGTGATGACGCCGCGCGGCTCCACCGCCGTCACCAGCCTGGAACTGATGACCGCCCTGCACCCGCCGACCCACGCCGTACGGGACGAGGAGACCGGCGCCCTGCGCCAGGCCGACACCAAGACCCCAGGGTCACTCGGCTCGGACCCCGTGGACTGCGCACCGCCCGAGGCCCCCAACGGGCACCCGGTCCTCAACGACCTGAACCTGCCGCGCTTCCACGTCCGCGGCCCCTCCGAGATGCTGTTCGAGGAGTCCTACGACTGGGCGCGGCCGATGACCGACGCGGAGTGCACCCTGCGCTTCCTGGTGGGCCTGGACGTGAACATGGCCTTCGGCGCCGGGGCCAACGGGCTGACCGTCGGCCTCGGCGAGCCCACCCACGTCATGAACCCGGTGTTCGACCCGAAGCTGCCCGGATCCTGGCTGGTCGACCTCTCCCACGTCGACCTGAACCGAGTGAAGGCCGGCAAAGAGTGGGTGGAGCTGGACGGCAGCCTGCTGCCTTCCCCGTTCACGCCGAAGGGCGACCGGCCGACCGGCCCGGCCTGGTACGCGACACCGACCGTCGCGTACGCCCAGGAGCTCGGATACGACGTCGCCCCGACCGAGGCGTACGTCCGGTACGACAACGGCCGCTACCTGGACGGCTGGTACACCCGGCTGCGCGACGCCTACCTCGCCACCATGGCCGACATCGGCGTCACCACCGACCTCTCACCGGAAGACTTCCTGACGGCGATGGACGGCTACAAGAGCCGTGACCCGGAGCTGGGCATCGTCATCACGGCCATCAAGGCGACGGCCAAGGGCGGCGTCGGCAAGCTCCGCGAGCGCCCGCGCGGGGAAGGCTGGCGGACCGGCGAGCGGTGGCGCGCCCTGGACCGCCCGACGTGGCGGCCCGACATCCGGGCGGCAGTTATCTCCCGCACCCGCATCAACCTGCACCGCAAGATCGTCAAGCACGCGGCGTTCACCGGGCAGTACCCGATCGCGGTCCTGTCCGACTGCGTCGTCTACGCCGCCAACGGCGAGTCACCGCTGGACGTCCTGCCCTACCGGGACGGCAAGCCGCTCCCGGGTGGATTCAAGCTGGGCGTCAACCCCGGCCTGGTCAAGCACGAGGGCACCCAGACCGTCCTGTGGGGCGAGGAAGTCCGCGAGCGGTTCAACGCCCCGGACCTCAACCTCGCCCGGTCCATCAAGGACGGCACCGTCAGCACCGCCGACAACGGAGAGTAGGAGAAGACCGGCATGAGCCTGATCGGGGACGGCCTGAACAAGGCGGTGCAGAAGGCGTTCACCCGCCCGGCGCCGAAGAGCGCGGGCGCGCAGATGCGGTACCTGGTGAAGCAGCTCGGCGGCACGAAGGCGGTCGCGCAGATGCTCCGGGTGTCCCAGCGCACGGTGGAGCGGTACGTGAAGGACCAGATCAAGAAGCCCCGCGCCGATCTCGCCGGGCGTCTGGACGGTGAGGTGAAGCAGCGGTGGCAGCCGCAGATCCGGGCCAAGGCCAAGGCGAAGGCCGCGTCCACGGACGGCATCATGATCGACGTCCGCGCCCGCCTCGGCTACACCGCCCCGATCGGCTCCACCGACCAGGACCGCATCCGCCACCTCACCCTCGCCCTCCCGCCGGTCCACGCCGCCCGGCTCTTCGAGGCCCAGGAGCAGGGCGCGTCCGACGCCCGCCTCCAGGAGATCGCCGCCGAAGCGCTCAAGGAGGTCTACTTCCAGGACGGCGGCCGCCGCGCCGGCTCCCTGGACGAAGTCCGCTTCACCGACATCGAACACCTCGAGTTCGACCTGTAGAGCCCTGAACGACGAGTGGGCCCGGACCGTGTGGTCCGGGCCCACTGTGTTTCTGCGGTCTGCCCGACGGTCCGTCGGCCGCTGGCAGGCTAGGCGAAAGCGCCGTTCTGGTCCCGGGGGCGACGGGGTCGGGCGAACGGGATCGCGGACCAGCCCTGCTCCAGGACGGCGTTGTTCTCCAGGAACTCGTACCGGGGGAACATCTGGCGCAAGTCCACGGCATCGGCATCGACGGCCGCACAGAGGAGGTCGGCCAGGCTGGTGCCGGTGATGGTGACTGCCTGCTCCAGTTCGGCGATGGCGGTGACCATCACGGGGATCGTGGTCTTGGGCAGGTGCTGTCGCTGTGCGGGGGTGTTGATCTGGTGGAAGGGTTCCGCGGTCACCACCATGCCGATCATCTGCCGGTCGGTCGGGATGCCATCGAGCTCCGGGTGTTTGCCGGAGCGGAGGAAGTCGACCGACCGGTTGATCTGCTCGAAGCCCTTGTTGACCGGTGTGTTGCTGAGGAAGGTGGCGAACTCCGGTCCGCCGGACCTCAGATGCTCGTTGGGGCGGGTCGACTTCACCTCGATCAGCAGGACCAGGTTGGGGAAGACGACGAAGAAGTCGACCGTCTTCTTGCTCTCCTTCCTGGAGATCTTGACCAGAGTCTCGGGCCGGACGGTGGCGTCGGGCAGCAGGTCGAGGTGGCGGCCGACGTAGTGCTCGAAGAGCTTGCCGACGTCGTTGGTGAACGACTGGCCCCACGCGGACATGTTGTCGCCCCCGGTGTAGTAGAGGCCGAGGGGAGACGCCTTGTCCAGCACGGCGGCCGGCACCGGGACGAGGTAGCCGCCCGCGACGCCGCCGACCAGAGGGGTGGACCTGAGCGGGTTGTGACTGTAGCGCCGCCGGAGCGGGTCGTGGCCGGTGGGAAAGGAGGCGCGGAGCTTGTTCCTGGTCGTGACGAGGTGCTGGTTGAGTACCGCCTTGATCTGTTTCGGGGAGCGGATGCCGTCGAACTGGTCGTAGTCCCCGGAGGGGTACCAGTCCACGGCGAATCGGCCGCGGCAGCGCGGGTTCGGGTGGGCGGTGGCACAGCCCCAGACGAGGTTGGCGATGCCGAGGTAGTCCGCCAGCGAGCAGCCGAGAAGGGTGTCGTCCCAGCCCGGGACGATCACCTTCAAGGGATCCTCGGAGTCGGCAGGGTAAGGGGTCTGAGACAGCCAGGCGATGGTGCGGCTCAGCTGCGAGTAGTTGTCCTCCTGCCACGGGGCCTGATGGTGGAGCGTTCGTTGCAAGAAACCTTCCCAGCGCTCCATGCCCGCCGGTTCCTCGGTGACCGGGTCGTCGAGGGCCCAGAACAGGTCGAGGATCTCGTTGAGGTCTTGGCCGGTAGCGGGGTGGCGGTTGTCCCTGCCCCGGGCAAGAGAGATCCACGCAACGTCCAACAGGGCCCACGGCGCGAGGGGGTTGAGGCCCTGGGGAGCTGGGGTCCGGGCGAACGGGACGGCGGCGCTGCTGGTCGCGATCAGCCGGGTCAGCGAAGTCGGGTCGTGGCGAAGGATCCGCTCGAAGTACGCAGGCTCCGGAACGGGGTAAGAGGAGGGAGTTTGCCGCATACGTCCAAGTGTCCGGCCTCACAAGGCGAGTGCGCGACCGGTTTCCCCTACCGGGGCCGAATCCGCCACAGCCTCCCACCGCCGAAGCCCCGCCCTCCTCTGTCCACAGGCGATCCGTGGTCCCTGGAGGTATGAGCGATCACGAGCAGCAGCAGCCGGCCCCGGGCCGCGGCAAGGTCCTGGACGCCCTCGCGCGGGCGGAGCGGAAGGTCTTCACCCGGCCCGCGCCGAAATCCGCGAAGGCTCAGGTGAAATTCCTTCTCACGCGGGCGAAGGGGTCCACGAAGGCCTTGGCGGAGCGTCTGGGCGTCTCGCGCCGCACGGTGGAGCGCTACCGGTCCGGGACGCTGACGACCCCGCAGAAGCGCCTCCAGGCCGCCCTGGTCGAAGAGACCGAGTCCGAATGGCAACCGCAGGTCAGAGCACAAGCGAGGGAGCAGGCAGCCACCTCCGGCGGGATGATGGTGCACGTCGTCGCGTACTTCGGGTTCGCCGCCTCCGGGTCCTCCGACGACGGGCGCGAACGGCACATCACCACCGCGATCTCGCCCACCTACGTGCAGCAGATCCTCCAGCTCCAGGAGGCTGGTGCGACGGAGGAGGAGCTGCATCCGGTCGTCGCCCAGGCCGTCACCGAGTCCTATTTCACGGAATGGGGCACCCGGGCCCAGGGGCTGCGCGCGGATTTCACCCACGTCCAGTCGATAGATTTCGAGTTCTGACACCACACAATTCCAGGGCTGCTATAACCGTTTTCAGCGGGCCGCCGTTCAGCGCTCTGACGGCGGCCCGCCCCTCATTCCCTGTGAAATGCGAGGCCGACGATGACCACGCCCCTGCCGTCCTGGCCGCCCCGCCGTACCGGCCGCCGTACGACCGCTCCGTACGTCGCGGTGCCGCGCGAGCCGGCCGACCCGGCCCGTACGGGACGGCGCTGGGTACGGCGCCGCGCCCGGGGCATGACCGCTGAGGCCGCCGCGGCCGCCCTGGACGTCGCCCGGTTCGACGCCCGGCAGAACTCACGCTTCGAGGACCTGGCCCTGGACGAGCGCGGCCCGGCGGAACTCGGCGAGTGGGAACGCATCGCCCAGCTGCTCGCCGACGCACCGTCGGGCACGGTCTACGACCCGGACACCGACGACGTCGTACGGGCCGAGCTCGCCGCCGACGCCGCGGCCGCCGCCGCCCGCGAGGCCGAGCTGCGCGAAGCGATGCGGATCGCGGCCCGCGCCGACGAGCTCCAGGCGCTGCGCGAGCTCGGCGCCCTGGAGCAGGCCGAGCCCCGCACCGGGGACGAAGCCGTACGCGAGGAGCTCACCCGCCGCGCCGGCGGCTACATCCAGGCCGACGTCGACGCCTGGCTCGCCCGCGCGCTGGCCACCCGCCTCGGGCACTACCGCGACCCGGCCGCCCGCGAAGCCGCGGCCGGCCTTCTCACGCCGCCGGTCCTCGCGCACGCCGCGCTGCTCGCCGAACTCCTCCGCCTGGTCCCCGGAGTCGAGGTCGGCCAGCTGGCGTTCGCCGCCCGCCTCGCCGCCACCGAGCCGGAAGCCGCCGGAGACCTGGCCGCCGTTCTCGCCCGCGCCCGCCCCGAGCGGTGACGGCGTCACCGTCCGCACACCCCCAGAGCCCCGGAACCACCGGTGAGCTCTGGGGGGTTGGCTGCCAGATATGCGCGTTTTGACCGTTACTCCTGGGGGGTGGAGGACCGTTTTCCCAGGCAGACGCGTTGCGCGGGAAACTCTGGGGGTCTGGGGGTCTGGGGGTCGCCAGCCATCGAACGGTGTCACGGTAACGGAGCGTGTGCGTGACGCCGCCTGTCACGCCCGCCCCGAAGAAGTGTCACGCCGCCCCCGAGACGTACTCAATGCCCGATATGCGGGTCTGGTTGCGGCCTTCTCGGCCCACATCTCAGGGAACGTGACACCTTCCCTCCCGCCACCCGCGCGCGGCTCGACAGCACGGGCTGTAGCTGCCAACGGGAGGGCCGAGGACCGCGATCTCACGCATCCAGGCTGCTCCGGCGTACGCGAGGTGGAGCCGGCCACTGGTGCACCCGGGCATCCCGCCAGGCCCGGAACCGCGCCGTGCCGTCCTGCTCCTGCGCCCGCGCCGCCGCGCTGCCTCGCCTGGGCGCGGGCGGCAGATCCCGCCGTACACCCCGCTGGGCCGCCGCGATGTGCGCCCGGACCTGTGCGAGGGACGTCTCCAGGGGCCCGCCGTGCGCGGCCAGGGCGACGCACAGGACGTCCACGAAGCTCAGCGCGTCGTCGGCGGTCGTCGGAGACCACCCCTCGGTCTCACCCGCCTCCAGGAGGTCGACGACGGTGTCCCCGAGGGAGCTGACCAGGTCGGTGAGGGAGACGTCCATACCTCGATAACGACGGCGGGATGCGGGTGACCAGCCTCCCGTCCGTCCGGAGTGAGCAGAGCGGTCCCTGCGGCCGCCGTAGGCCGATACCGTGGTGGTACAAGCCCGTTCGCGTCCTGGAGGCCCTCGATGAGCAACCAGCCGGCCCCGGCCGACAACACCGTTCGTCAGCAGCTGGAGCCCGACACGGCTGACGGGCTGCGCGCGTACGCGGCCCGGACCCGCGAGAGCGCCGACCAGCTCGCCGCCGTCCTGGAGGACATCGCGACGAACGGCCTGCCCGACCCCGAGCAGTGCACCCCGTGGGAGGAGCTGCGCGAAGCGCATCTCGCCCGGCTCGCCGCTCAGCGCCCGGCCGTCGCCTGATGCCCGCACCGCACGGCCCCCGCCGCCGCGCCCGCATCGCGTTCTCCGACTCCGCCGCCAAGCAGCTGGACGCCATCACCAGCGAGGCCGAACTCCACGCCCTGGACCGCGCCCTGGTCGTCGTCTCCGTCGACCCCGACGCCGGCGAACTCCTCCCCGGCGACAGCACCGGACCGCAGCTGCGCCAGTACGTCGACGACGTCGAACGTGTCCGGCTCGTGTACTGGGTCACCGCGCTCAAGACCATCGTGGTCGTCGCCTTCCTCGAGGTGTAGCACCCGCCCACGTACCTCGCGCTGCTCCTGGTGCTGCTCGCACTCTGCACCGTGCAGCACGCCCTGCTGCACGGTGTTCTTGAGGTGCTGGAGAGCGATGACAGAGGAAGGCCGGCCCCGGGCGGCGCACGGGTGCTGCTCGTGCAGCAAGGCCCGCCTCACCGTGCAGCGGCTCGCCTCTCCTCGCCCTGCTCCAGCTGCTGCACCCTGTCGCGGCGCGTGCCGCCCAGACGTGAGCAGGCCCGCATCGCGTACTGGAAGTACAGGTCCCTGCTGCTCTCGCGGCGGTGAGCCCTGTGGGCCGCCTGGTACGAGAACGGCGCTGCACCCATGGGTGCAGCGCCGTCCCTTGTACGAGCGGGTGGGGGTCAGGACACGGCCTTGAGGTTCTGCCGCCGTTTGGCGTCCTCGCGGACCCGGCGCTTCTCCGCGAGCTGGTCCTGGTAGGCCTCCACGGCCTTCCGGTAACGCTCCACGAAGCCGGGCGCGTTCAGTCGCTCGTCCTTCGGCATCGCCTTGACGGCCGCGATGGCGTCCTCGGGGGAGAGGTAGCCGGCGAGCATGGCGTTGAGCTGGTAGACGCCAGCCCGCTGCTTCTTCACCAGCAGTGCCAGGTCCAGGTCGCGGAGCGCGGCGTTCACGGCAGTCCGGCTCAGCTTGAGCATCTTCGCGAGGGTGGCCTGCTCGACTTCGATCCGGCCGCCCGGCTCGCTGTGGGCGCGCATCTTCAGCAGCACGCGGTAGGCCGCGGGCAGCAGGTCCAGATCGGCGACGACGCCTTCCGCGTTGACCGCGGCGAAATGCAGACCGCTCACTGTTCGGCCCCCTTCTCCTTTTGCTGTACCCGCTCCTGGCGGCGCTCAGCACGCATCTTCGCCCGCTCCTCGCGCATCTGCTGGATCTCCTGGCGCATTCGTTCCAGCGAGGGGAAGCGAACCAGGTCCGGCAGGCTCTCATCCGACCGGATCTTGGCAATGGTCTCGTGCTGGTCGACCCGGATGTACTGCGCGTCCGTGGTCTCCGTGCCGGGGATGAACTCGGCAACGCGATAGGAGTAGGGCGGGTTGAACTGGTAGACGCCGCGCTTCACCCGGAACACGATGCCGTGGCCCATGACTTCCTTGAGGGACTCGTTCACCTTGGTGCGCGTGACGTCCAGGACGTGGGCCATCTCGTCCTGGGTCAGAGGGATGCGTCCGCCGGCCTTCTGGCACGCGATCATCAGCAGGATCAGCCGCAGCGGCAGCGCCTCGCGGAAGAACTGCGCGATGACGAGGAAGAACTCCAGGCTGTCCATGGAGAAGGCGTTCGGCTGGTCCGGCGGCCCGTAGAACTCCAGCGACTTGCGCTCGCTGTCGAGAGTGAGCTTGCGGCCCGGGTACGCACGGGCGACCTCGTCCAGATCCTTGATGGGCCGTAGCGGCCGGTCCCAGGCGTCAGCCGGATCGTCAGGCAGCGGCAGCTTCGGCTGCGGCTCCGGCGCCCCACGAGCCCCCGGGCGGCGGCGCTGCGGATCTGTCGACACGAGGCTGCTCTCCAAGCTGTTGATCTCTGCGACGCGGAGCAGTATGTCACCTCCGCTTGACATGCATGTCGCTCCGACACGACATGACACCTGAGTTGTGTCCCCCCAGGGGGGACAGATCTCCCCCCTGGTGCCGCACGACCCGTCACGCGGGACACATCCGTCCACTCGTGTCGCCTGAGCTTGACATGGGGCTAGATTCCGTGTTGCCCCTGGTGAACATTGACGGGTCGATGTGCCCCCTCAGGAGGGACACATCGATCGGGATATGTCCCCTCACCCGGTACACATCTCAAGATTCGCAACCCTCTGACCTGCGGTTTCTTGATCTCGCTATATATCAGTGGTTGAGGTCTCCCCCACGGGCCCGCCGGACCCGACACTGCTGAGGCGGCTTCGCGTGCGGCTCTGCAGCGTTCGCGTGCGCAGTGGACGGCAGCACCGGCTCTGAGTCTCGGGTGGTCACAGCCGTGACGGGACAAGCGCAAACAAGAGGGGCCGGGGTCCGTTGCTGGTTCCGCCGCCCGGCCCGGGGGGCCGTTTGGCTCCGGTACCTCCGTACGCCGGAATTCCAACCTTTCGATATCTGAGGTTCCGTTCTGTGGCTCGGGCCGAGCTTCCCAATTCGTTATTCCTCGGGTAAAAGGGCGAACCGAATTGCGGTGCTGACGGTTCAGCAAAAGGAGCGCCCGACCAGGTTGGTTGGGGGGTGTCCTCTGCTTCCGCCAATGCTACATGTGCATCTTCCGGATGCACCCGCTATACTGAAACCCCAACCCGAACGAGCGACCCCCACCCTCCTAACCAGCCCGGCCCGCATCTCGGGCCCTCAAGGTTCTGGAGGCGCAGCCGGAAGGACCGCCCAGCGGGGGAGCGCAGCGGACCCGCCAGGAGCGCCCCGCACTCCTCTCAACTACCCAACTGGAGGCCCCACTAGCCGCACCACCACACCCCGCAACCAGGGCCGCGCACCGCGCGGGCCAGCCGGGCGCGCAGCGGCCGGCCCCACCGGTCCCAGAAGCGCAGCGGAGGGGACCGCCACCGCATCGCGGTGGCCAAGGGAGCGCAGCGACCGCCCCGCTTGCACAGCGCATCGCGCTGTGGTACCCGCACCTTGCTCAGGCTGATGGCGGGGCCGGCGGGTGCGGGCGGGGCGGTCAT
>NZ_JBSFDD010000042.1:0-52848 GCF_053593715.1 Streptomyces sp. NPDC002125
GTCTCGAGAGCGGGCGGGGCATCGACATCCGAAGTGGCGACGGCACCCTCGGTGAGCAGCACCAGCCGCGAACCGGCGAACCGCTCATCGGTGAGGAAGCTCTTGACGGTGCCGAGAAGCTGGGCGAGGGCCGTACGGGCGGTCGCCAGTGGGTCGGTGCCGGTGCCCGTGGCCTCCGTACGGTGGGTGACGAGGATGACGTCGGGCGCGGCCCCGTCGGCGTCGGCCGCTGCGCCCAGCTCGGTGAGTGTGGGGTGGAGGGGTACGCCGAGGGTGCCGGCCAGACCCAGGGGGTCCGTACCCGCGATCGCCCAGTTCACCGCGTCGGCGGATGAACCAGCGCTCGTCCCGACCCAGTTGACGCGCTTGAGGGTGTCCGTGCGCGTGGCAGCGAGGCGCCCGGTGTCGACCGCACGTACGAGATAGCCGTCGACGAGGGCCACGGGTGCGCCCGTGGTGTCGGCGAGACGCAGCAGGACGGAGTCGGGGCCGGTGGCCGCGATCCGGACCCGGACGGCGGACGCACCGGTGGCGTACAGCGTCACTCCGTGCCAGGCGAAGGGCAGACGGGTGATGTCGTCGGCGGCTCCGTCCTGGGTGAAGTCGGTGGCGTGCAGCGCCGCGTCGAGCAGCGCGGGGTGGAGCGCGAAGGCTCCGGCGTCGCCCTGGACGCCCTCGGGGAGGGCGACCTCGGCGTAGACCTCGCCGTCGTGCCGCCAGGCGGCACGGAGCCCCTGGAAGGCCGGGCCGTATCCGTAGCCCTTCGTGGCCATGTCCTCGTAGAGACCGGTGATGTCGACGGGCTCGGCGCCGTGCGGGGGCCATTCGGCGAGGCCGAAGCCGGCGCGGTCGGCGGCGGGGGCACCGAGTGGGGCGAGCAGTCCGTCGGCGTGCTGGGACCACGGCTCGTCGTCGGTGGCGTCCTCGGGCCGGGAGAAGAACGTGATGGCGCGGCGTCCGCTGCCGTCGGGGGCGGCGACCTGGATCTGCAGAGCGATGCCGGTGCCGTCCGCGGGGACGGTGAGCGGGGCCGCGAGGGTCAGTTCCTCGATGGCGTCGCAGCCGACCTGGTCCCCGGCGCGGACGGCCAGTTCCACGAAGGCCGTGCCGGGCAGCAGGACGGTGCCCGCGATGGCGTGGTCGGCGAGCCAGGGGTGGGAGCGCAGCGAGACGCGGCCGGTGAGGATGATGCCGTCCTCGCCCGCGCGGCTGATCACGGCGCCGAGCAGCGGGTGCCGGGCGGCCACCTGGCCGAGGCCCGTGGGGTCGCCGGAGTCGGTGATCCCCCGGGTGAGCCAGTAGCGGCGGCGCTGGAAGGCGTACGTGGGCAGTTCGACGCGGGGGGCGCCGTCCGGCGCGCAGGCGGTGCCCCACTCCACGTCGAAGCCCCGGACGTGGACGGCGCCGAGGGCGGTCAGCAGTTCCCGCTGCTCGTCGTGGCCTCGGCGCAGCACGCAGTGGAAGGCGGGCGCGTCGTCGGCGGACCTGGTGTCTCCGGCGTCGGCCAGTGCTCCCTGCGCCATGGCGGTGAGTACGGCGTCGGGGCCCAGCTCCAGGAAGGTGGTGACTCCGGCGGCGGCGAGGGTGTCGATCCCGTCGGCGAAGCGGACGGCGCGGCGGACGTGGCCCACCCAGTACTCGGGGTCGCAGAGTTCGGCGCTGGTGGCGATCTCACCCGTGACGTTGGAGACGACGGGTATCAGGGGTGCGCGGTACTCCAGCAGCCGGGCGATTCCCCGGAACTCTTCCAGCATCGGCTCCATGAGGGGCGAGTGGAAGGCGTGGGAGACGCGAAGCCGCTTGGTCTTGGCGCCGCCCGCGGCAAGTCGTTCGGCCAGGGCGAGGGTGGCCTGCTCGGCGCCGGAGACGACGACGGAGCCCGGGCCGTTGACGGCGGCGAGGGCGACGGTACCGTCGCCGTCCGCGAGGGCTGCGGCGACCGCGGCCTCGGTGGCCTGGACCGCGACCATGGCACCGCCGGCGGGCAGTTCCTGCATCAGGCGGGCGCGGGCGGCGACCAGGGTCGCCGCGTCCTCCAGGGAGAGCACTCCGGCGGCGTGGGCCGCGGACAGCTCGCCCAGGGAGTGGCCCGCCAGGTAGTCGGGCCGTACGCCCCACGACTCGAGCAGCCGGAACAGTGCGGTCTCCAGGGCGAAGAGACCGGTCTGGGCGTACTGGGTCTGGTCGAGCAGTGCGGCGTCCTCGGTGCCCTCGTCGGCGAGGAGGACGTCCCAGAGTGAGTGCTCCAGCTGGAGGTCGAGGTAGCCGATGGCCTCGTCCAGGGCTTCGGCGAACACCGGGTACCGCTCGTACAGTTCACGGCCCATGGCGGCGCGCTGGCTGCCCTGTCCGGTGAAGAGGAACGCGAGCCGGCCGGTGGCGGGTTCACCGCGCACCACGTCGGGGTGGTCGGTGTCCTCGGCGAGGGCGCGCAGCGCGCTGTCGAGCCCGGCGCGGTCGCTGACGGTGAGGACGGCCCGGAGGCTGAGTGCGGCGCGCGTGGTCGCCAGCGCGTGGCCGAGGTGCGGCAGCGGAGTGCCGGGGTGCGCGTCGAGGTGGGTGCGCAGCAGGTCGGCCTGGGCGCGCAGCGCGGGCGCGCTGTGGGCGGAGAGGGTCAGCGGCAGGAGCCCGGTGGCGGTCTCCGTCGTGTCGGTGCCGGCGTCGGTGTCCTCCGCGGAGCCGGGATCGACGGCTGCGACGGCCTCCGCGTCGCCTTCCTCGAGGATGACGTGGGCGTTGGTGCCGCTGATGCCGAACGCGGAGACACCGGCGCGGCGGGGGCGGTCACCGGTGCGCCACTCGACGGGCTCGGTGAGGAGCCGGACGTCGCCGGCTTCCCAGCGGATGTGCGGGGACGGCTCGTCGACGTGGAGGGTCTTGGGGAGCACCCCGTGCCGCATGGCGAGGATCATCTTGATCATGCTCGCCACACCGCCCGCGGCCTGGGTGTGGCCGAGGTTGGACTTGACCGAGCCGAGCCACAGCGGGCTGCCCTCGGGGCGCCCCTGCCCGTACGTGGCGATGATCGCCTGGGCCTCGATCGGGTCTCCGAGCGTGGTGCCGGTGCCGTGGGCGTCGACGGCGTCGACGTCGGCGGCGGTCAGTCCGGCTGTGGCCAGGGCGTCACGGATCAGCCGCTGCTGCGACAGGCCGTTCGGCGCGGTGAGGCCGTTGCTGGCGCCGTCCTGGTTGACCGCGGTCGCGCGGACGACGGCGAGCACCTGGTGGCCGTGCCGGCGGGCGTCGGAGAGCCGCTCGACGGCCAGCAGGCCGATGCCCTCGGAGAAGCCGGTGCCGTCGGCGGCGGAGGCGAACGCCTTGACGCGCCCGTCGGGGGCGAGGCCGCGCTGGCGGCTGAACGCGGTGAACATGCCGGGGCTGCCCATCACGGTGACGCCGCCGACGATGGCGAGGGAGCACTCGTCGCGGCGCAGTGCCTGTGCGGCCAGGTGCAGGGAGACGACGGAGCCGGAGCAGGCGGTGTCGATGGTGATCGCCGGGCCCTCGAAGCCGAAGGTGTAGGCGACGCGCCCGGACGCCAGGCTCGGGGCGTTCCCGGTCATCAGATAGCCGTCGAGACCGTCGGGGGCCTCGTGCACGCGGACACCGTACTCGTGGACCTCGGCTCCGACGAAGACGCCGGTGCGCGTACCGCGCAGGCCGTGCGGGTCGATGCCGGAGCGCTCCAGCACCTCCCAGGTGGTCTCCATCATCAGTCGCTGCTGCGGGTCCATGGCCAGCGCCTCGCGGGGGCTGATCCCGAAGAAGTCCGCGTCGAAGTCGGTGGCGTCGGCGACGAAACCGCCGTGCTTGACGTAGCTCTTGCCCTGCGCCTGCGGGTCGGGGTCGTACATGCCGTCGACGTCCCAGCCGCGGTCGCGGGGGAACTCGCCGAGTACCTCTCCGCCCTCCTGGAGCAGCTGCCACAGCGCTTCGGGGCTGGTGACCCCGCCGGGGAACCGGCAGGCGGCACCGATGACGACGATGGGGTCGTCGTCGTCCACGCGCCGGGCGGCCGGGCCGTCGACGGCCGCGGCGGTGGCGGGCAGTCCGAGGGCCTCGGTGCGCAGGTGCTCGGCGAGGAGCGCGGGCGTGGGGTGGTCGAAGCCGACCGTGGGCGGCAGCGCGAGCCCGGTCGCGGTGTTGACCCCGGTGTGGAGCGCGACCAGCCCGAGGGAGTCCAGGCCCTGCTCGCGGAAGGGGCGGCGCGCGTCGACGGCCACCCGCTTCTCGTCCGGGCGCACGCGACGGAGCACCGCCACGGCTTCGCGGCAGATCAGGTCGGTCAGCTGCCGCGTCTGCTCGGCGACCGGAAGCGCCTCCAGTCGGCGGACCAGTTCGGAGGGGTCACCCGCTTCGGCATGCGACACATTCACCTTGTCGGCAGAAGAGGAAAGGGAACCGGGCTCGGTCATCAGCGCACTCCACGGTCATCACTGGTTCGCGCGATTCACGGCGCGCGAATATGCCTACACCCGGCCTTGTTACGGTGTGCCGGCCATTACGGAAATCGTGTCTCGGATTCGTTCTTCGTCATGGCAGTTCTGGATCTGTTCTTGCTTCTGTGCTCAAAGCTGGTGCTGTCACTGCCGCGAGCGACGGGCCGGTGCGGATATTCCGACCGGATATCGCCAACGTAGGGGTGCGGGCTCCCGGCTGACACCCCTAGTGACCCCGGTTGCCGGTGGTGGCGCCCGGTAAAGGGCCTCTTCCGGTGCGTCGGCCCATCGCCCGGCGTGATTGCTCCACGGATATCGCGACCGCCGTCGCGCACACGGCCGCAATTTCCGTCGCGGAGTCCTGCCGGGCATTCGGATCGCCGCCCTCCGGAACAGTCAGGCGCCGTCGAGCAGAACCGGCTGAATCGGAGGTTCGTCAAAGGTGCTGCGTACGTAGGAAAGGTCGCTGAGAAGCCCCGGCGCGGTGACACGTCCCGTACTCAGGCCGGTCACGAGATGTCCCAGCGGCAGAGAGCCGATGGCCGCCCAGCGCAGTCGGCCTTCGCCGTCCACATAGCTGCGTGTGCGACCGCAGTTGTCGGGGTGCACGCAGTAGGGGATGTCGAGGTAGCCGTGCTGGAACGCGCGCATCAGGGCGGTGCCGATGTCCGTATGGAGGGACAGGACCGCTTCCACCAGGGCCCGGGCCTCCTGATACGTCTGGGAGTCGGTCTCCGCCGGAGCGCCGGCGGTGACGGGCCGGGGCGTGCGTGCGGCCACGCCCGCGGCGTACTCCAGGGCCTGGACGTTCTCGACGATCGTGGGGATGCGCCGGGCTTCCGCGACGGTCTTCACGATGAGCCGTTCGCAGCCCGTGGTGACGGCGAGTTCGGCGGCCTGGCCGAGCAACCGCAGCGCGCCGCCGTCGGTCTGCGGGTAGACCCCCATGTACGCGTACACCACCACGTGCCAGTCGTCGGTGCGCAGATGCTCCCGGCACAGACGGCGCAGTGCGGCGACGGCTTCCTGGTCCTGGCCGAGATGGGTCTGCTGGGCGTAGCTGAGGGAGACGCTGCGCACTCCGTGCTGGACGAAGAACATCGCTTCCAGGAGGCTGAGGGCGACCAGCTGGCTGGGCGGGCAGAGCTGTCCCAGCATGCATCCACCGAAGGTCTCGATGTGCGGTTCGGCGCCGCTGCCGCTGAGTTCGGCGAAGAGTTCGCTGCACACGGACCACTCCCGGACCGCCTCGGCGAGCGGGGTGCGCCCGTAGGGAAGGCAGTACGAGACGGGGCCGCCCTCCGTGGCGGTCAGGCCGAGGCCGGCGAGGGCGGCGAAGATGTCCCGGGGGACGGCGGAACCGTGCCGGACCTGTACGGGGAAGTCGGGGCCGCGTATGCCGTCAAGGACCCGTTCGGTCGTCTCGACGGGGTGGCTGACCACCGGGTAGCCGTTGAGGTCGAACCCGGCGCGCAGCGCCTCCTCGACAGCGTGGAGATGACCGACGCGGGTGTGGCTGTCCAGGGTGATGGTGCCCACGGTGTGGGCGTCGGCGCGGCGGGTGGCGAGCAGCCCGGCCCGCATGCGGGCCGGGTCGCCGAACCCCATGCGGGGCTGCACCACGAGCCGTCCGCGCGCCCCGTGCGCCCGCACGAAGGCACCGAAGCCGACGGACTGCTGACCGGGCTCCCCCGTCGGCCGCCGGGCTGGCTTCACGCGGTGATCCGGGGCCCGGGCAGGGCCCGGTTCCCCGCGGTCCGGGCGGAACTCTCCAGGACCTCGATGAAGGACCGGAAGGCGATCACCGGGTCGGCGTCGTCGGGGAACACGGCGTCGAAACCGGCCTCGGTGAGCTGTTCGGAGAGCAGGTCGGCCTCGTCGGTGATGCCGAGCTTGCCGCCGATCACGGCGGGGGTCGCGGCGAGATCGGGCTGCTCGCGCAGCCGTCGGATCATCCGCATCCCCTCCTGGTGGCCGTGGCCGTTGACCGAGCTGACGACCAGCAGGTCGGGGGCGGTCTCCAGGCACTCCCGCACCAGCAGGTCGTCGGGCACGCACGGGCCCAGGTTGATCACCCGGTAGCCGAGCTCCTCGATGAGCAGCTGAAGGTAGACCAGGTTCCAGGTGTGGGAGTCGGAGGCGACCGTGGTGACCACCACGGTGCCCTTGGCGTTCTGCGCGGGCAGCGCACGCTCGGCGGGGGCCACCGCCGTCCCGTCAGACATCCGCCGGCTCCTCTTCGCGGCTGCGGCGGACATGCTCGATGCGCGAGACGGAGACCACTCCGTCCCGGTCGAGGACGACTTCGGTGGGCGCCGGGCGTCCCAGGAACATCAGCAGGCTCGCTGTCGGCCCGTAGGCACCGGCGTTCGGTACGGTGACGATGTCGCCCTCGGTGAGCAGCGGCACCTCGACCTGTCGGCCGAGAAGATCGCCAGGGGTGCACAGGGGTCCCGCCAGGGTGGCGCGTTCGGTCTCGGCGCCGACGGCGACCTGGACCGTGACCGGCAGCAGCCTTCCGAGCCCCGACATCCCGCCGAAGCTGTTGATCCCGGTGTCCAGGATGACGAACTTCTGGCCGCGGCTGACCTTCACGTTGCTGACGCCCGCGACCAGTGTGCCGCTGTCACCGACCAGGTAGCGGCCGGACTCGACGGCGACCTTGGGAGTGCCCTCGCGCCAGGCGGGGAACGCCTCGTCCAGGGCCTCGGCGAGACCGGCGGCCAGGCCCGGGTAGCGGGCGCGTTCACCGGCGGTGGCATACGGGACGGAGAAGCCGCCGCCGATGTCCAGCAGCCGCAGGGGGACGCCGAGTTCCTCCTGGATACGGGCCGCGGCGGTGATGGTGTGCCGGAACTCGCCGAGCAGCGCCTCCTCGTCGGCGGCGTTGCTCTGGGAGAACAGGTGCAGGCCGACGATGTCGGTGCCGGGCACGTTCCGCAGCTGCTCGGCGAGTTCCGGGACGGTCTCGCTGTCGATGCCGAACTGGGTGGGCTTGCCGGTCATCCGGATGCCCGTGCCGGCCGACCCGGTGGCGCTGTTGATGCGCAGCAGGCAGTCGGCGGTCACTCCGAGTTCACAGGCGGCCCCGCCGATGTGCCGCAGGTCGCCGAGCGACTCGGCGGAGAAGAGGCGTACGCCGCTCTCCAGGGCGGTACGCAGTTCCTCGTAGGTCTTTCCGGGGCCGGTGTAGAGGACGTCTCTACCCGCGTAGCCCGCTTCGAGAGCCGCCGCGAGTTCGCCGGTGGAGCTGATCTCGGCGCGGCAGGAGGGGCCGTCGCCCTCACGCAGGGTACGTACGAGGTCGACGTGCGGGTTGGCCTTGAAGGCGTAATAGACCTCGAAGCCCTCCGGCAGGGACTGGAAGAGATCGTGACGGGCGGCCCGTACCTTCTCCAGGTCGTAGACGTACAGGGGTGTGCCGTAACGTTTGGCCAGATCCTCCGGATCCGGACCGGTGGGGGCGTTCACTTGTCTCTCCCGTCGAGCAGCCTGGCCAGTTCCTGTCGGGCGTTCTTGCCGTGCTGGGTCAGCGGGAACTCGGTCAGCGCGCGGCAGATCGCCGGTATCTTGGCCGGCTCCAGACGGACCGTGAGTTCCTTGATGATGACCCTGGGGTCGAGTTCGGTCTCCACGAAGAGCGCGAGATCGTGCTGCTCGCCGGGCGGGACCGCCGCGGCGGCCCGGACACCGGGGATGTCCATGGCGGCGGCTTCGATCTCCAGCGTGCTCATGCGGAAGCCCTTGCGCTTGAACATGTCGTCGCGCCGGCCGCGGAAGTAGAGGTAGCCGTCCGCGTCGAGGCTGCCGTAGTCGCCGGTGTGCAGCCGCAGTTGCCCGGACTCCGCGTCGCGCCGGAAGGTCCGTGCGCTCAGTTCGGGTGCGCCCCAGTAGCCGGGCATCACGTGACCGCCCTCGGCCACGATCTCGCCGGTCTCGCCGGCCGGCACCGGACGGCCGTGTTCGTCCAGGATCAGGACCCGGGTGCCGGGCAGGGGCAGTCCGACCGCGTCGGGGCGCTCCTGGTCCTCCTCGGGGGGCATCACGGTGATCCGTTTGGCCTCGGTCTGGCCGTACTGGCGGACCACCCGTGTGCCGGGAAAGAGGTCCCGCAGCTCGGAGATCACCGAGGGCGGGAGCGCCGCTCCGGTGTTGGTGAACATCCGGACCCGGGGCAACTGGCCTGCGGCGGCCCGCCGGCCGAGCTTGACGATCATGCTGGCGAGCGAGGGCACGGTGGGGACCACGGTCGCGCCGACCTCGTGCATCCGTCGCAGCAGGAGCAGGTCCTCCGCGCGGTCCGCGAGCACGATCTCGCTGCCGACGGCGCAGCTCATCAGCACCTTGTACAGCCCGTAGTCCCAGGACATCGGGAAGCGGCAGAACACCACGTCGTCCGCGCGGTAGCCGAGGGAGCTCACCAGTGCCCGGGTGGCGAAGGTGACCTGCGCGTGCGGACAGATGACCGCCTTCGGTGCCGCGGTGCTGCCCGAGGTGTAGATGAGGGCTGCCGGGTCCTCGGGCCGCAGCGGGACCGGGGCGGCGCGGACACCGCTCTCGCGCAGCGCGGCGATCTCCGGCCAGATCTCCTCGAACGTCGTACGGGTCACCGGACCGGCGGGGGCGTCGCCCTCTGCGGGGAGGGTGAGCTCGCCCGCGCGGGCCTCGCCGTCCTGGTCCGTGACGAACAGCGCGGGACGGCAGTTCGCCACCACGGACCGCAGGTGGAAGGGCTTCATCGCGGGGTTGAGCGGCACGAAGATGACTCCCCGGCGGGAGGCGCCGTAGAACATCGCCGCGAGTTCACGGCCCGTGGGCAGCTGGACCACGAAGCGGTCCCCCGCACCGAGACCGCGCCGCTCCAGCCAGACGGCCACGGCGTGGCTCGCCTCGTTCAGTTCGGCGTAGCTCCACCTCTCGTCCGCGTCCCGGACAGCCGGTGCGCCGGGGGTGGCGGCTACGGCTTTGTCGAGCAGTTCATGGACGAACTCACCACCGGGGCCACCGGCCGCGTCCGCGGCTCCGCCCACTGCTGGTATCTCGTCCGCACCTTCGGTATCCGTGGCAGTGCCCGCCGGCCGGCTGCCGCCCACGTGCGCATGGCTGTCCATTTCCAGACCCCGTCTCATAGCCCCGAAAACTGGCGACGGGCAAACCGTAGAGAGATTCGAACCGCGCCCCACACCCCTAGCCGCCCTTAATCACCCCTGGCTGGCTGCGCCACGACGACGCCCGGTGGAACGCCCGGTGCGAGGTGACCTCGACGGAGGAGCACCACGTCTGCGCAGGTGGCGGGGGAGCCGTGCGCGACGACGTCCCCGACCGCCGTGCCCGGCCGGGGGGCCGCCGGCCGGCCCCGTGCCGGCCGTGTGCGCCACCGGGACCGGGACGTGTCTTCCCCTCCGGATCACACACCAACCGTTGTGCACACCACGAGAACCTCGCGCTGAAGCCGGTGGCCGAAGGTGACCGGACGACACGCCCCCGCTACGGCCGGCGCGGCGGATCGCGGCGCCCGCATGCGGACGAGGCGCACAACGCCCACTGAGCCACCCGCCGCTGAGATCGCTCCGGGGCGAGCGACACCCTCGTCACCGTCCGACCGAGCCGTCGATCTGTTCGCGCAGGATGTCCGCGTGCCCGGCGTGCCGGGCGGTCTCCTCGATCATGTGGACCAGCACCCAGCGCATCGACGGGGGCGGGGTCTCGCGGAGCGAGCGGGCTCCGGGGCGGTCCAGGTCGGTGCAGGCCAGAACTACCTCGTCGGCGCGGGCGATCGCCTCGCGATAGGCGTCCGCCAGGTCCGACGCGTTCTCGTCTGCGGAGACCTCGCCTCCGTCGTCCCAGCTCTCGCGTTCGGCGCCGGCGTAGGCCCAGACGAACCAGTTGAGCTCGACAGCCGTCAGGTGCTTGATCAGCTGGAGCAGACTGGTCCCGGAGGGGACTCCGGCCGTACGGACCGCGGGCTCCGGGACGCCGGCCGCCTTCGCGAGGACGGCCTCACGGAGGTAGTTCAGAAAGGTCAGCAGAGTGGTCTTCTCGTCCGTGTTCAGGCCCGGAGGCCGAAGGTCGGGGCGTGGCTCCGAAGTCGTCATGGCGGAACGGTAGGTGATCGACTCCCGTGTCAACAGCCATATTCCTGACGGCAATCGGCCTGCACGTCGGGGGCCCGGCGGACCGGGGCCGGTCTGCGAGCACACCGGGAAAAGAACTCGCCGGGCGCGGAGCGAGGGCGATAGCGTCCGCCGCTGTGACTGTCGAAGATCCCAAGGACCTGGTTCGGCGCGGCTATGACGCCTTGTCCCTGCGATACGACGAGGCGTACGACTCCGACACGAAGTACCACCGCTGGGTCGCCGACCTGAACGGACGTCTCGCAGCGGGCAGCAGGGTGCTGGATCTGGGCTGCGGCAGCGGAGTACCCGTCGTGCGCGACCTTGCGGGAGCAGGTCACCGGGTCACCGGCGTCGACATCAGCGAGACGCAGATCGACCGGGCTCGGACGCTGGTACCGCGGGCCGAATTCATCAGGGCGGATGCGACCTCGGTGGACTTTCCCGTCGGGACCTTCGATGCAGTGGTGTCGCTGTACGCCCTGATTCACATTCCGCTGGAGGAACAGCCGCCGTTGCTGAAGAAGATCGCGTCGTGGCTCCGGCCCGGCGGCTGGTTCCTCTGCAGCACGGGGCAGCACGCGTGGACGGGCACGGACGAGAACTGGCTCGACAGCGGGGTCACGATGTGGTGGAGCCACGCGGATGCCGACACGAACCGGGCCTGGATCACCGGTGCGGGCCTCACAGTCGAACAGGAGGAACTCGTCCCCGAAGAGGACAGCGGACACGCGCTGTTCTGGGCACGACGCCCGCTGTGACGGAGCGGTCCGCCCTGCGCAGCCCGGGAGCGGCCGGGGTACGCCCGTCCAGGAAACGGGCGTACCCCGGCCTCCACACCGATTGGTCAGATCAGGTCAGCGGAGCTGGGGGCTGGGCACCGTAGAACGTGAGCGGGGGCCACCCCTTCGACTCCGCTATCGCCGACAGCGCGTTGGCGATCTCCAGAGGGGTGATGTCCTGCGCCGACGGATAGCCGTTGGGCCAGTCCACCCGGACGCTGAACGTCATCTCCATCATGAGGTCCGATTCGGCCATGCTCGCGTTGGTCTCGAACTTCGTACCCGGTGAGAACACCGCAGGCGTCTGGCTCGCGTTCGTGTCCTCGGCCGCGGCGGTTCCGGCCGAAGCGAATACGGCCCCCGCTGCCGCCGTCCCCGAATATCCCAGCAGCGAACGTCTCGACATGTTCGACATCTGGCCCCCTCCTCCTGAAGATCTCCCGCGCTCCGCGGGAGCGAAAGCGATCATATGAAGGGCTCCTCGGCGGAGGGACGGCTTCCGGCGAATGGAGCAGAACCGGCGCTGGACGCCCGCGGTTCCATGAGCGAGCGCCTTGAACGCGTCGGCCCGGGCGACCGGGCCCGGGCCGGGTGGCCAGGCCCGGGCACGGGTCAGGTCCGTCTCCACGAGACCGCGCCTCAGCCGCCGCGCGACCGCAGCAGCACCGGTCTCAGCCTGCTGTACCCCCGCACCGACACGGGCCGCAGCACTCTGAGTTCGTACGCCGCCGAGCCGGACAGCTCGCCCGCGAGTGCTGTGTTGACGAGTACGGTGCCGGGGCGGGCCACCGCGGTGAGCCTGGCCGCGATGTTGACCGTGGCCCCGTAGACGTCACCGAACCGGCTGAGCATCGTCCCGTGTGCCACCCCGGTCCGCACCTGCGGCAACCCGCGTTCCGCCTCCGCCCGTGCGGTGAGTTCCAGGGCGATGTCGGCCGCGTCGGGGGCGGACTCGCAGACGAAGAGGACCTCGTCACCGATGGTCTTCACCACCCTGCCGCCTCCCTCGGCGACCACATCACCCGTCAGGCTCTCGAACCGGTCGATGACCCGGACCAGTTCGGCGGTGTCCAGCCCTCGGGTCATCCGGGTGTAGCCGACCATGTCGGTGAATCCCACCGCGCGTTCGCGGACGTCCGCGGCCTCGTGCGGCGCGGCCGGAACCCGTTCCGCGGCGAATCCGTGCTGGCCCTCCCCCTGGCTCTCTCCCCGCCCCCGCACCGCCCGCGCGCCCTCCTCCGTCTCCGCGAGGACGCGTCCGGCGTTCGCGGCGAGATGCCGGTGCCACACATGCCGTTGCAGCAGCTCCATCTCCGGCAGCAGGGCCGCGGCCTGTTCCACGAGCGCCTCGCCGCCTGCGGCACCGGAGTCGCGGCTCAGCCAGGTCCAGAGGGTGTGCACCTGCCACTCCGCGAGCCGGGACAGATGATGCCCCAGCGCCCGCGCCATCGCCGTCTCGTTCTCCTCGGTGATGAGGCCGGCCGCGACGAGCCGCTCCCCCGCGCGCAGGGCGTTGACATCGGCGTCGGTGAACACCCTCGCCTCGTCGTCCACCAGCGGAAACCCGAGCGCACGCCAGATCTGCGCGGTGCGCTCGGGGCTCACTCCGGACCGCTCGCCGATGTCCCGCCTCGTCCAGAGGCGATCGCCCCCGAGCAGCACGGCCTCGACGGCCCGCCGCAGCTCCTCGGCCCCGGGCGGGTCCATCGCCCCGCCGGCCGCCCCTGCCTCACTCACGTGGTGTGGACGATCAGCACGTCCAGGCCCGCTCTTCTGGCGATGTCCGCGGGCACGGAGCCGAGAATGCGGCCGGCGAGCGAACGCAGCCCCCTGTTCCCGACCACCACGAGATCGGCCGAACACTCCCGGGCGACGGCCACGAGCGCGGGCACCGGCTCGTCCTCCACCGCGGTCGACCGTATGGTCGCCGCCCCCTGGGCGCGGGCGCGCTCCGTGGCTGTCCTGAGGGTTTCCTCCGCCGGTGCCGAACCCACGACCTGATAGGCCTCGGCACCTAACTGGTCCTGTGCACGCGCGAGTTCAGGTCCGCTCATCGGCATGTACGCGCAGGCGATGACAAGTTCGGCCCCGCAGGCGGCAGCGAGGCGGGCCGCCCCCTCGACCGCCGAGTACGAGGACTCCGAGCCGTCCGTACCGACCATGACCGTCCGGTAGGCAACAGCCACGACAAACTCCTTACCTGGGAGTAAACTTACCGAGGAGTAAGGTAGAGCGGGCCACATCCGCAGGGCAAGAGGGCGAACACGGTCGTACGGACGGCAGACGCGCCCGGGCACTCCCGCCTCAGCAACGTCCACTTCACCCTCACGACGCGGTCCCCTCCTCCTGATCCATGAGGTCGAGTTGGCGGACCCCGCTCTCCCAGCGCCGGCGGCGCACCTGTGAGGACTGCTCCCACCAAGGCGTGCCCCTCTCGCCGAGGGCCACCTTCGCCGTGTGCACCCGTTTCCGCGCCCGGCCCTCGGCCTCCGTGTCGGCGGCGCGTCGCGCGGCGGCCACCGCGCGACGCCCCGCCATGAGGTGGTGCCGGAGGCGGGAGGCGACGTCCTCGGGGATCTCCGGGTCCGTCGCACGCCACCGGCGGTGGTCGACGACCACGTACCGGCCGTCCGGGGTCCGCTCCGGGTCCGCAGGGGGGTTCATCCGGCCGATGCTGCCCCGGGGCCCGGGCGGAGGGCATCAGGACACGCGGTCGTTCGCGAACCAGCCTCGGCGGTCGACGCCCGTCAGCCGGTGCGCCCTCAGCGGGTGGGCCTCCGCCCGGTGCGCCCCGGCCGGTACGCCCCCGCCGGTCCGGCTCAGGACCGGGTGTCGCGGCCCGAGCGCCGTACGGCGACCGTGGCGGACCTGGGGCGCCCGTTCCTCCGGCCGTCCGGCCAGGTGCTCACGACTCCGGGCGCGTCCACCGCCGGGGCACCCCAGCGGGCGGTGCGCTCGCCCGGGTGCTGGATGCTGACGAACAGCGTGCGTCCGTCAGGTGTGGCGGTGACACCGGTCACCTCGCGCGGGGCGGTGAGGAAGCGGCGTACCGTCCCGGTGGCGGTGTCGGCGGCCAGGAGGGCGTTGTTCCCTGCCGCCCGGTGGACTGCCGAGGGCCCGTTCAGCGCGCTGCCGGAGACTCCGGTGGAGATCCAGAGGGTTCCGTCCGCGCCGAACCACAGGCCCTTGGGCGCGGCGAACGCGCCGTCGGGCGTCGCCCCCGGATCGCCCGCGGCGAGGAACTCCTCCCAGCGGAAGGCGCGAACTCCCTCCTTCCCTTCCTGGTGGCTCTCGCGCCATCTGATGATCCGTCCGTACGGATCGGCCCCCCGGCCGCACCCCTCCGGTGCCCGTGCGCCGGTCTCCTCCGCGTCCGCGCAGGACAGGCCGCCCGTGCTGTTGGCGAGCGCCAGATAGACGGCGCCCGCCGGGCTCACGGCGATCCGCTCGGGACGCCCGAGCGGGCTCGCGCCGAGCGCGTCGGCGGCGAGCCGGACCCGTACGAGGACATCGGCCTGGTCCCGCCAGCCCGCGGCCCTGGTGAGCGGCCCCTCTCCATGGCGCAGCGGCAGCCACTCCCCCGTCCCGTCCTGGGAGATCCTGGCCACGTGGAGGGTGCCGTGGTCCAAGGGGCTCTTGCCCGCCGCCCGCAGAGCGCGCCAACTGCCCGCGCTGACGTACTTGTAGAGGTACTCCCCGTCCTCGGCGTCGCCGCTGTACACCACCACCCGCCCGGCGTCCTCGGTGACCGTGGCACCGCCGTGCATGAAGCGTCCGAGTGCGGTGCGCTTCACCGGGACGGACGACGGGTCGTGCGGGTCCACTTCCACGACCCAGCCGAAGGCGTCGGGGCACGCCTCGCGGGAGGCCAGGTCGAAGCGGGGATCGTCGCGGTGCCAGGGGTGGCCGAAGCCCGTGGCGGACAGGCCGTAGCGGACCTGTGTCCCGCTCCGGTTCCAGCCGCGCTCGTCGGTGCCGAAGACGGCGTTGACGTTCTCCTCGGCGGCCGGATAGGTGCCCCAGGGAGTGACACCGTGCCCGCCGCAGGCCAGCACGCCGCGCGTCCCCGCCGGCATGGCGACGGGCCCGGAGAACCGTACCGGGGTGTCGCCGGTGATCCGGCGGTTGTACGCCGATTCGACGGTCCTCCAGCCGCCGCCCGTCTCCCGTACGGCCACCACGGAGATGCCCTGGGCCGCGAGCGCCTTGTCGCCGCCACCGCCGTGAAGCCGGACGGCCCGACGGGGCCGGACCGTCCGGACGGTGCCCCCGGGGCGGGAGTCGCGGAGGCGGAGGTGGCGCCGAGGCTCATCACCCCCGCGGCGGCCAAGGCTCCCCCGGCGAGCACGCCGCGGCGGTCCATGCCGCCCGCCGAAGGGCGGGTGGTCTTCTTCGTGGCGTCCTCACGCATCAGAACCTCTCCTGGTTGAGAGCGGTCTGCAGGGCCTTGGTCGTGCCCGTTCCCCAGTCGCCGTCGACGACGAGCCCCGCGCCGGTCATGCTGTTGAGGTGCCGCTGCATGGCCTTCACGGTGGTGGTGCCGACGTCTCCGTCCACGATCAGTCCGGCGCCCGCCCAGGTGTTGAGGTGCTGCTGGAGGGCGCGCTTGGGCTCCGGGCCCCACACTCCGTCGGCGGGGGCTCCGATGGCCCGCTGGGTCGCGGAGACGGTCCTCGGGCCGAAGGTGCCGTCCACCTCCAGCCGGGCGCTGTCGTGGTAACGGCCGTACGCGGCATCGGTGTCCGGCCCCCACATGCCGTCGGCCGCCACACCGACCTTGGCCTGGAGCCACTTGACCCCGGCCTCGGTGTCGGGTCCGAAGATGCCGTCCACGTCCAGCGCCGGACTGCGGCCCAGGCCGTTCACGGCGTTCTGCTGGTAGGCCACCGGCCGGATCGTCGTGAGCCCGCCGTCGGAGGCTCCGGCCTTCCCTCCGGTGTAGTCGTTGTACGCGGACTCCGTCGCCGGGCCCCACAGCCCGTCCGCTCCGACGCCGACCTTGCCCTGGAGCCACTTGACCCCGGCCTCGGTGTCGGGTCCGAAGATGCCGTCGACGATCAGCGCAGGGCTGCGGCCGAGACCGTTCACCGCGCGCTGCTGGGAAGCGACCGACCGGATCGAGGTCAGGCCGTCGGAGCTGCTCCCCGTGCCGATGTACGCCCGGTACGCGGCCTCCGTGTTCGGCCCCCAGATGCCGTCCGCGTCCGTACCGACCCTGCCCTGGAGCCACTTGACCCCGGCCTGGGTGTTCGGCCCGAAGATGCTGTCGATGACCAGCGCCGGACTGTAGCCGAGTCCGTTCACCGCCTGCTGCTGCGAGGCGACGGACCGCACCGAACCCCCGCCGGACGAGGAACCGTCGCCGCCCTCGACGTCCTGGAGTCCATCCGTCGGCATGCCCTGCTGCACCCATGACCGCAGGTCGTTGCCCGGGCACTGGGTGGAGCCGAGGGCGCTGTGGTACGTCGTCGAGAGGGTGCGGCCGACGATGTGGTTCGTCTTCGCGTACAGGCTGCGGATCGCCCTCTTCGCGGCCGCGGTGGCGTCGCCGTCGCGGCCGATGAAGCACACCGCGATGTGTGTCCTGTTGTAACCGCTGGTGTGCGCGCCCTCGTTGGACCAGCCACGCCCCTCGTAGATCCGGCCGCCCTGGTCCACCAGGAAGTTGTAGCCGATGTCCCACCAGCCGTTCGAATCCATGTGGTAGTTCTGGATCGCCCGTACGGTCTGACCGGGCGGCCCGGCGGAGTAGTGCACCACGAAGCCCGTGCGCTCGGAGTTGGGCACCTTCGCCACTTCGCGCGGCGGACGTGCGCCCCAGTTCTCCCGGGAGATGATCTTCAGCTGGGGCGGCGCGGGGTCGGGAACCGTTCCGCCCCCGCCCGACTGCGGCGGGTCGGGGTCGATGTCCGATCCGTTCTTGGCGTACGGCATCAGGAACCGGCCGGGGCAGTCGGTGGGCCAGTCGCCCGCGCTGTGCGGCCGGATCAGGTCACCGGCCTCCCGGTGCGCCGCGAGTTCGTAGCGCAGATGGAAGATGAGCTTCCTCATCGAGGTCACCATCGCGCTCGTCGGTGCGTCCTGGGTGCCCAGCATCCCCTGGATCGAGTAGAAGGCGGTGTTGCGGCCGAGTTCGAGGCTGCCCACCTGGAGATAGGCGCCGCCGTTGGCCTCGCCCCGTTCGTATCCCCGGCCCTCGTAGACGATCCCGTGCGGGCAGACGAGGAAGTTGTAGAGGATGTCACCGGCCTCCTGATAATGATCCGGGAACATCGAGGCTATCTCTTTTCGGCAGACGTCTCCGAACCGGAGGAGAACGAACCGCCTTTCCCCATGTAGTGAATGAACACACCACCCGTCCAGGGTTCCCACGCCCGGTTGGACGGCTCCGGCGGCCTGCTGAACCGGTCGACGATCTCCTGGTTGTCGGGCTCCGGAATCAGGGAGATGTACTGGGCCCAGGTGGACCGCTTCTGAATGGTGACGGAAGGCACTGTCGGACCTCGTGGCTTTCTTCGGGACCAGGGCGGGCACGGACCGGCGCTCTCGATCGGGCCGGGCTCGCGTGCTCCGCGGGCGCGTCGGCTCCGCGCGGCGCGGGCTCGACCACCTGTTCCACGATTGCCGAGACCCGCCCGGCTGGGCCATGCTGTTGCGACTGAGAGCAAAAGCTGAGCTCAACGGGGGAGAACGCGATGCTCCGCATTCATTTCAGTGATGCCGACCTGGGCAGAACAAGACTCGCCGCCGCTCCTGATCCACTGTGGGAGATCGCATCGAGCCTGCACAGGTTTCAGTCGAGGAAAGGACGGTGGGCGTACGCCGGGTGGTACCGAACAGCGCGGCAGCAGCTGCGGGAGAAGGGAATGGAGCGGCTCCTGCGAGGTGTTCTCCTGCCGCTGTATCCAAGAGCCGCGTATTTTCCAGATTTTCTGACTCCGGTCCATGCGATGGACGGTTTCGAGGCGGGCATGGAGTCGATTCTGGCCACACCGCCCCAGCGCGTCCTGGAGGAGATCGCCATCCTCGACAGGACCGTCGGAGCCCCGTCCTGGGCCGGGGAGCTCGCCCGTCCGGAGGCGCGCAGGGAACTCGTCGGGATGCTGCGCGCGTACCACGAGGCAGTCGTCGTCCCGCACAAGGAACAGGTGCAGGCGCGGATCGAGGCCGAGCGGGCGGTGCGCTGCCGGGGCATCCTGGACGGCGGCGTGGAGGGCATGCTGGCGGGGCTCGGGCCCATGATGCGCTGGCGCCCTCCCGTCCTGGAGGCCGCCTACCCGACGCAGGCCAGGGACAGGGACCTGTATCTGAACGGCCGCGGGATCACGCTGATCCCGTCGTACTTCAACTGGGGGGAGCCGGTCGCCTTCGCGGATCCCGAACTGCCGCCCGTGCTCTGGTATTCACTGCTCCACGAGCCGGACGCACGACAGGCCGCGCACGGCGCGGCGAGCGGCTTCGAGGCCCCGGGGAGACCTCTGACCGCCCTGCTCGGACGTGCCCGCGCGGTCGCCCTGTACGCCGCGTCCTCGGGTGCCACGACCGGCGAGATCGCCCGCGCCGCCGGTGTCTCCGCCTCCTCCGCCAGCCGGCACGCCACCGCGCTGCGCGACGCGGGACTCATCACCAGCATCCGGAACGGGCCGACGGTCCTGCACACCCTTACGCATGTGGGGGCGTCCATGCTCCGCTCGGCCATGGCTCCGGCGGGCCCGGCAGGCGCGGCAGGAGGACCGGCAGGCGGGGCGGGTGCCGCAGGAGGCCCGGCCGGCAGCCCGGACGGAGCCGGCCGGAGCGACGGGTGAGCACTGGCTGAGTACGGCGGTGAGCCGGTGGCAAGCTCTGGCCGAGTGCGCCGGTGCGCTCGGTGCCGAGCTCTGGCCGAGTGCCCCGGTGAGCTCGGCGCGCGCCCGCCGATCTTGCCGGTGCATCCGCGCGGGTGTGCCGTGCTCGCGCGGGTGCACCTACGCCACGGCTCGCGGCCCGGTGCCGGATGCGCGCCGTTTTCCACCTGACTCGAACAACACCTTGTGCGCCCGGGCCGGGTCCGGTCTCATTCATCACGGCAGACCCACGCACCCCTCTCGCACCGTGACAACGTTGCCAGACTCCCGGGGCCGCCGCTTCGTCGCCGTACCGCCGTACTGCCGTACCGCCCGCACCCGCTCACCCCCGCACCCGAAGGAGCACACCGATGCGATTACGCCTTGCCTCCGCCGCCGCACGCACGGCCCTCGCCTCCCTGAGCGCCCTGCTCCTCGCGCTCGTGGCGGTCCCGCAGCCCGCCTCCGCTCACGGTCCGGGCGGGAAGTGGGTCACCGCCTGGGGTGCGAGCCAGGTGGCCGGCAGTGAGATCCCCTGGAGCAGCTGCCCCGCGGGAGCGGGCCTGCGGGACAAGACGGTCCGCAACGTGCTCTTCGTCAGCGCGGGCGGCGACAACGTCCGGGTCCGGCTCGCGAACACCTTCGGTACGCGGCCGGTGAGCGTAGGTCATGTCACCGTCGCCCTCCAGGAGTCCGGGGCCGCCGCAGTGCCCGGCACCCTGCGGACGCTGACCTTCGGCGGTCGCGCGCAGACCACGATCCCGGCCGGCGGGGACCTCTTCAGCGACCCCCTGCCGATGCGCCTGCGCGCCCTGTCCAGCCTGCTGGTCAGCGTGCATGTGGACGAGGCGACGGGCCCGGTCACCAACCACCCGTTCACCGCGCAGGGCAACTACCTCGCGGACGGGGACGCGACCCTCGGCACCTCGGGCGCCGGATACACGGACACCCCCTGCTGGATGCTGGTGAGCGGCATCGATGTGCGCGCCGGCGCGCGTACGACCGGCACCGTGGTGACCTTCGGCGACTCCATCACCGACACCGCGAGCACCACCGGCAATGCCAACCAGCGCTACCCGGACCATCTCGCGCGCAGGCTCCAGGACGGTCACGGCCCGTCGCTCGCCGTCGTCAACGCGGGCCTGGGCGGCAACCGCCTCATCGCGGACAGGGACGGGGAGCCGTACTACGGCCCGTCCGGTGTCTCCCGGGTGGAGCGGGACGCGCTCGGCCAGAGCGGTGTCCGGGCCGTGATCCTCCAGGAGGGCATCAACGACATCGGGTTCAGCGCGCCGGCCGAGGACATCATCGCCGGGTACCGGGCGTTCATCGAGAAGGTCCACGCGAAGGGCGTTCCGGTGTACGGGGGAACGCTGCTGCCCTTCCAGGGGTCGTTCATCTGGACTCCGGAGCGCCAGGCGACCTGGACCGCGGTCAACGACTGGATACGGAACTCCGGCGCGTTCGACGGTGTGGTCGACTTCGCCGCGGCCACGGCGTCGGACGACGACCCGCTGACGCTCGACCCCGCGTTCGACAGCGGTGATGGTCTGCACCCCAACGACGCGGGCACCCGCGCGATGGCCGAAGCCGTCGACCTCCGCATGCTGGCCGGTGGCCGCGGGCGGTGAACCGGGCCTGCGGCTGAACGTTCGGCGCCTCGGCTCCGTATCCTCACCCGAGGTGTCGTACTCCGATGAAGGGATTGCACGCATGAGCGCATCGCAGGAGAGCCAGGTCCACTTCCGGCGCCGCACCGTCGTCGCGGCGGTCGGTGCGGTGGGCGTGGCCGCCGCTCTCACCGCGTGCGGCGGATCGCAGGACGACGCGGAGGGTTCGGACACGGTCCAGCCGACCGAGGAGGGGGACGGCGCGAACGCCGGGGGCGCGGTCCTCGCGAAGACGGCCGACATCCCCGAGGGCGGCGGGGTGGTCTTCGCCGACCAGGGCGTCGTGGTGACCCAGCCCACCGCCGGCAGCTTCAAGGCGTTCTCGTCGAAGTGCACCCACCAGGGCTGCGCCGTGAAGGGAATCGCCGACGGTGTCATCAACTGCCCTTGCCACAACAGTACGTTCGACGCGGCGACCGGTGAGGCCACGGGCGGTCCGGCGACCCTGCCGCTGCCGGAGAAGCAGATCCGGGTGGAGGGCGACGCCATCACTCTGGCGTGAGCCGTCACGGCCGGTCCGGGACCGTTGCGTGATCGCGCGACAGGCTCCATGATTCCGGGGACCGGCCGAACAGCAGGAGAGGCGTCCCGTGACCGTTGCCCAGCGCCGTGGCCGTCGGATCATGATGACCGACGCGGAGCGGGACGCCTACCTCACCGAGCAGCGCACCTGCCGGGTGGCCACGGTCTCCCCCGACGGCCGGCCGCATGTCGGCGCACTCTGGTTCGTCTGGGACGGTACCTCCCTCTGGCTCTACTCCCTGACCCGCAGCCTGCGCTGGTCCCAGCTGCGGAAGGACCCGAGGGTCGCCGTGGTGGTGGATGACGGGGTCGAGTACGGGGAGCTGCGAGGGGTGGAGCTGTCCGGCGAGGTCTCCTTCGTCGGCGAGATCCCGCGCACGGGCGAGGCATGCCCCGAACTGGACGTACCGGAGCGGACGTTCGCGTCGAAGTACTTCGGGCTCGACGCCCTGCCGCACGACGCGCGGCACGGCTGGCTGCGGCTCACCCCCGAAGCGGTCACGTCCTGGGACTTCCGGAAGCTGGCCCAGGGCAATTGACCCGATTCCCTTCTTCGGCAGGGGAGTCAGCCGGCGGACTCGGGAGGCATCGGCTCGTGCAGGGCCCGCCCGGCGGCACGCAGCGCGGCCACGGCGGCCCTGATCGACGGCCTCCGGTCCGCGTCCGTGCGCCACACCGCGTGGACATGGCGCCGCATCGGCTGCCGTACGGGCACCAGCCGCACCCCGTCCGGGACGGGGCCGCGCCCCAGCCGGGGTGCCACGCAGACGCCGAATCCGGCTGCGATCAGGGCGAGTTGGGTGTGATGTTCGCCCGCGAGGTGCGCGATGCGGGGCTCGATCCCCTTGGACCTCAGCGTGAACATCAGCCAGTCGTAACAGAATTCGCCTTCCGGCCAGGAGACCCAGTCGTCGTCCGCGAAGTCCTCGATGTCGACCTCTGCCCGGTCCGCGAGCGGATGCCCGGCGGGCATGGCGATGTCCGGTGCGTCGTCCAGGAGTTCGGCCTTCGCCAGGCCGCCGGGGACCGGCAGCCGCTTGTTGCTCCATTCGAGGACCACGGCGAGGTCGGTGTCCCCGCGCAGCACGGCACGGATTCCCCTCTCGGGTTCCAGCTCCGTCGTACGCGCCCGTAGTTCGGGATGGTCCGCGCGGAGCGTGGCGAGAGCGGCGGGGAACAGCCCGCGCGCGGCCGTGGGGAAGGCTGCGAGGCGGACCTCGCCCACGGCCTGACCGCGCTGCGCCTCGATGTCGGACTGCGCGATCTGCACCTGGGAGAGAATCTTCGCCGCGTGGTCGGCGAGCAGCCGGCCCGCGTCGGTGAGCCGGATGCCCCGGCCGTTCCTGGCCAGGAGCTGCTGCCCCACTTCGCGCTCCAGCTTGGCCATCTGCTGGGAGACGGCCGACGTGGTGACGTGGAGGCCGTCGGCCGCCCCGCTCACGGAGCCATGGCGGGCCAGGGCATCCAGCGTCCGCAGGCGCTCCAGATTCAACATGTAAGCGATGCTACGCGAAGACCTCCATGAAGTCTCACTTGTCCTACGCGATTGCTCTCGTCATGGTTGTCCCATGAGCGCTCCCTCAGCACCGAGAACCCTGCGGCCCCCGGCCGCCTCCCCGCGCGCACCCCGCGCGCCGCGAGCTGCCCTGGACTGGCGGCTCCGCTTCGCGGCCCTGTCGCTCATCTGGGGGTTCAGCTTCCTGCTGATCAAGGTGGGCACCGACGGTTACGCCCCGTTCCAGGTGACCTTCGGCCGGCTGCTGTTCGGGACGGCGGTCCTCGCCGCCGCGATGGCGGTGCGCCGCGAGCGGCTGCCGCGCTCGGGCCGCACCTGGGGTCACCTCTTCGTCGCCGCGTTCTTCCTCAACGCCCTGCCGTTCTCGCTCTTCGCGTACGCCGAGCTCACCATCCCGTCCACGCTCGCCGGGATCTGCAACGCGACCTCGCCGCTGTGGGGCATGGCGCTGTCCCTGGTGGCGCTCTCCGAGGACCGGCCGACCCGCCGCCGCGTCGCGGGGCTGGGCCTGGGATTCATCGGCGTACTGACGGTGCTCGGCGCCTGGCAGGGATTCTCGGGGCTGGACGTCACCGGCACCGCGATGGCCCTGCTCGCCTCGCTCAGCTATCCCGTCGGCTGGATCTACGTCCGCCGCACGCTG
Organism: Streptomyces sp. NPDC002125; assembly: GCF_053593715.1. Taxonomy (NCBI): domain Bacteria; kingdom Bacillati; phylum Actinomycetota; class Actinomycetes; order Kitasatosporales; family Streptomycetaceae; genus Streptomyces; species Streptomyces sp. NPDC002125. The sequence goes on from NZ_JBSFDD010000042.1 coordinate 23,509, forward strand.
GCGGGCTCCGGTTCCTCCACCTTGGCTCTGACGGGCAGTCAGCTCTTTCTCGGTATGGTGCAACTGGCCCTGGTCCTGCCGGTGTTCACGTCGGTTCCGGAGCACTTCCCGCTGCTCCCCACGCTTGCCGTGGTCGCGCTCGGGGCGCTCGGAACCGGGCTCGCGGTCCTGCTCCAGTACGGCCTGGTCGAGGAAGTAGGACCCACGACGGCGCAGATGGTCACCTACTTCATCCCGGTCATCGCCACGGCCGCCGGAGTGACCCTCCTCGGAGAAGAGTTGAACTGGAACACCCCGGTGGGCGCACTGGTGGTCCTCGCGGGCGCCGCACTCACCCAGAGCCGGGCGCGGGGCGCGGCCGGAGGGTCGCGCCGCGTCACCGGCGGCCGGCCGCTCAGCCGTAACTGACCGGTCTGGCGGGCCGCGCCGCCTCCGCCACCGCGTCCGCGAGCGGCTCGATGTCCGCGGCGGTGAGCGACGACACGGTCAGCCGCACCCCCGGCGGCGAGGCGATCCGGAACCGCGCTCCCGGGGCCACCGCCCAGCCCGAGTGCAGCATCCTGGCCACCGCCCCGGTCTCGTCGCTCACGGGCACCCACACGTTCATCCCGCTCCGCCCGTACGCCTCGACGCCCCGCTCCCCCAGCGCGCGCACGAGGGCGTCCCTCCGCTCGCCGTACGACCGGGCGACCAGTGCCGTGTCGACGGCGCCCGAGGCCCACAGATGTGCCACGGTGCGCTGGAGCAGGCCGCTGACCCAGCCGGGCCCGAGACGCTGGCGTCCCGTCACCCGGTCCACGGTCAGCGCGTCCCCGGTGAGGACGGCGAGGCGCAGATCGGGGCCGTACGCCTTGGAGACGGAGCGCACGAAGGCCCAGTGCTCCGCGCCCCCGGCGAGGGGGTGCACCGGGAGGTCGACGATGGCATGGCCGTGGTCGTCCTCGATCAGAAGCACTCCGGGGTGCCGGGCGAGGACCGCGCGGAGCTCCTCCGCCCTCCGCCTCCCCACCGACGCGCCGGTCGGATTCTGCGCGCGGTCGGTGACGACCAGCGCCCTGGCCCCCGCGTCCAGGGCTCGCGCCACCTCCCCGGGCAGCGGGCCCTCCTCGTCCAGCGCCACCGGGACGGCGCGCATGCCTAGCGCCGGAACGAGGTCCAGCAGGGCACCCCACCCCGGGTCCTCGATCGCCACCGCGTCACCGGGCTTGAGGTGCGCCGCGAGCACGCGCTCGATCGCGTCGAGGGACCCGGAAGCGGCCGCCACCGGCCCCGCGGGCACGCCGTCGGCGTCCAGCCCGGCCCGTGCGAGCTCCGCGAGCCGGGGAACCACCGCCGCCTCGCCGTAACGCCGCGGCCCCTGGGCGTACGCCCGGGCCGCCTCGGCCAGCGCATCGGCGAGGCCGGGCAGCAGGGCGAGGTCGGGGTTGCCGTCACCCAGGTCCCGCACGCCCGGCGGCGCCTCGACCCTGAGGGAGCCGCGCGACGTACTGGCGGGGCGCGGGCGCACCCTGCTCCCCCGCCGGCCCGCCGTCTCGATCACTCCACGCTCCCTGAGCGTGCGGTAGGCGGCGGCCACCGTATTCGGATTGACGCCGAGGAGCGTCGCCAACTCCCGCATGGGCGGCAGCACATGACCGGGCGGGAGGTCTCCCGACGCGACCCCGCGCTCCACACTCGCGGCAATGTCCGATGCGCGCCGCCCGCTGATCCGATACTCTCCTAGCACAAACACGATTATGCACTAGTGCAATGGAGTACGCAATGCCGGACACCGCCATCCCCGACAGCACCGGCCTCCCGGGGACAGCCGCCTACACACCGACGGAGCGCACGGTCCCGACCCGCTCCAGGGAGCGCGCGTCGTACGACAAGGAGACGGTGCACTCGATACTCGACGAGGCCTACCTGTGCCACCTCGGCTTCGTCCGCGACGGCGCACCCGTCGTCCTGCCGACCCTCTTCGGCCGGGTCGGCGAGCGGCTGTACGTACACGGCTCCACCGGATCGCGCCCCCTGCGCGCGACGGCCGCGGGCGATCCCGGGCTCGCCGTCTGCCTCACGGTGACCCATGTCGACGGCCTCGTGCTGGCCCGCTCCGCCTTCCACCACTCGATGAACTACCGCTCCGTGGTGGTCCACGGCACCGCCCGTACGGTGACGGACCCCGAGGAGCGGCGCATCGCCCTCGACGCCATCGTCGACCAGGTGGTGCCGGGCAGGTCGCAGGACTCACGGCCCGCCGACGCGAAGGAACTGGCGGCGACCGCGGTGATCCGCCTGGACCTCGACGAGGTCTCCGCCAAGATCCGCACGGGCGGCCCGAACGACGACGCCGCGGACCTCGCGCTGCCGTACTGGGCGGGCGTGGTTCCCCTCGCACGGAGTTACGGAACGCCGGTGCCGTCCGATGACCTGGACCCCGCGGTGCCGGTGCCGGACTACCTCGGCACCCTCTGATCCCCGGCCGCCCGTGGTCCGCCGCGCGCCGAACGGCCCGGCGGGCCCTCGCTCCTACGGCGAGGGCGGACGCGAGGAGAGCTCGCCGGCGGCCGGCGCGTGGGCTTCCGGCACCTCTGCCGCGAGCACACCCGGACCCGATGCCACGGGTCCCGACGGCGGCTTGGGCGCGGAGGACTGCGCGATGAAGGCACCGATCAGCACCACGCCACCGCCCACGAGCTGCGGCGCGGAGAGGTGCTCGCCCAGCAGCACCCAGGCGAGCACGGTCGCGATGACCGCCTCCAGACAGGCGACGACCCCCGCGACCTGCGGCGAGAGCAGCCTCACGGAGACCACCCCGGTGGCATAGGCGAGCACGGTCGCGAGCAGCACGATCCAGCCGAGCAGCAGCCACGCGGGGACGCTGTTCCCGTCCATGTCCGCGTGTCCGCCGAGCACCGCCCAGTCCATACCCCACGGCCTCGCGACGACGGTGAGCACGGCGGCACCCACCAGCAGTCCGTACGCGATCACGCCGACGGGGTGCGGCGGTTCGGCGTCCGGCCTGTCCCCGTGTCCGGCGCCCTGGTCCGACAGGACGAAGTAGCCGACCTGGCAGCAGGCGGCACCCAGGGCGAGCAGCAGCCCGACCACGTCGAAGCTCAGCCCGGCCCACACCTCGACGACACAGGCGAGTCCGCCGACCGCCAGCACCACGCCTGCGGCGGCGGCGCGGGTGACGGGCCGCCGCTGCACGAAGCGGACCCAGAGGAGGACGAGCGCGGGCGCGAGGTATTCGATGAGCAGGGCGACACCCACCGGGATGCGCGAGATGGAGGCGAAGTAGAAGGCCTGGACGCCGGCCACGGCGAACAGCCCGAAGCCGGCCAGCAGGACGGGCCGTTCCCGGACGAGATTCCGGTGCTTCCAGGCGACCGGCAGCATGACGAGTGCGGCACCCGCCACGCGCAGCCACACCACGTGGAGGGGGTCGAGCCCCGCCTCGATCAGCGGCTTGGCCGCGACCCCTGAACCACCGAACGCGAAGGCCGAGACCAGGGCCAGGCCCAGTCCGGCACTTCTCCCCTGAGACACGTGCATCGGCACATCATGGCAGCAGGCGTCAGCAGCGTCACCCCCGTCACACCTGTCTACGACGTGTTCGTGATCACTGCAGCGGGCTGTTCGCCGCGAGCCGGTCCGCCGCACGGGCGGCCAGCCGCTCGGTCACCACACCCGCGCGCTCCAGCACCTCCACCGCCCGGGACCGGGGATCGGTCACCAGCGCCAGGAGCAGATCGAGGCCACCGGCATGGACCCGTCCACGCAGGACCGCTCCTCGGACCGCGCGCTCCAGCGCCGCCGTGGCCGAGGGTGACCACCCCTCGCCACCGGGTTCACGTACGGCGGGGAACTCGCCCGAATCCTCCTGGGTGCCCTGCCAGCGGAGGCCGTATCCGATGCTGCGCTGCACGAGATAGCCGAGCACCGGGGCGAGCTGCGGCCCGCCGTCGAAGACCTCCCGGACCTGGGGGTCCGACTCGACGAGGGAATGCAGCAGATGGGCGGTGTCGACATGACGGTCACCGTCGCGCAGGGCCCGCCGCCGCGCGCCGCCCGCCACCGCCGTCATCGCGTCACTCAGCCCGACACCGGCCCACGGCGGGTTCGGTGGGGCCTGTTCGGGGATTCCTGACGTCCGGAATTGCACTACTCCACCCCATCAGCCCCGGGGAGCGAAAACATCCCCGGTACGGCGCATCCGGCATCCCGCGGAAGGCGGGCACAGCAGAACGCCTCCTCATCCTTCCGGATGAGATCTCCCCCCAAGGGGAACTCGGTGGCGCACCCTGCGACGCGCACACGGAGAAGCACGAAGGGCCCCGGGTCGAGGTCGACCGGGGCCCTTCACCAGCACTCGGCGAGCCGCACGGCTCAGTGCTCGTCGGCGAGGATCAGATACAGCTTCTTGCGGGCATCGTTGATGACCGTGAGGGCCTTCTGCCGCTGGTCGGCCGAGCCGGTCTTCCAGACCTGGCCGAACGCCTCCATCAGGCCGAACCCGGCCTGCCGGATCTCGTTCATCCCCTCCCAGTCGACACCGCGGCCGGCTTCCTCCCACGGCGCCTCGGGGCCGGACTCGGCCTCCGTACGCCCCGTGTCGGTGAGCGTGAACAGCTTCTTGCCGCCCTCACTGACGCTGACGATCAGGCCCTCGTCCTCCAGCAGCTGGAGCGTGGGATACACCGAGCCGGGACTGGGCCGCCAGGCCCCTCCGCTGCGCTCGCCGATCTCCTGGATCATCTCGTAACCGTGCATCGAGCGGTCCTTGAGCAGCGCGAGGATGGAGGCACGTACGTCACCGCGCCTGGCCCTTCCCCTGCCGCCTCCCCGGCCGCGGCCTCCGCCGCCGCCGAAGGGTCCGCCACCGAAGGGCGGGCCGAACGGCCCGAACGCGGCCCGGCCGCCGTCGAAGTCTCCCCTGCCGGCGCCTCGGCGCCCAGGGCCGCACCCGTGATCGTGTCCATGTGAACGCATGACTGCGCTCCTTTCGTCCTTGGGGTGACGCGACACTTGTCATTGATCTGTCGCGATGTCTCAACGATATATCGGAAACTATCGCAAGACAAGGCCCGGCACGGACTGCTCACGTGGCCCGCGCTCTGCCGTTTCACACGGGCTGGTCTCTTCGGCGCCGATCCCCGTCGTGTGCGGCCCGGCCCGCACGGGGTCGCTCCGGCGATAGCGTGATCGCCATGACAGCTGAAGACGAGGCGCTGGTCGGGGGCATGGCGAACGCGGGGGCAGTCTTCCGCCGAGGGGAGTTGGTGGAGCGACCAGCACCGCTCAACGCGCGGGCCCTCCATGCCTACTTCCGTGCGCTGAAGGAGCACGGCTTCGACGCGGCGCCGACCCCTGTCGGTCTCACCGCCAAGGGCCGTGAGCAGCTGACTTTCATCCCGGGCGACGTGGCTCTGCCGCCGTTCCCGGACTGGGCGATGACACGTTCCGCCCTCGAATCAGTGGGAAACCTGCTGCGGCGTCTGCATGAGACCAACGCGGCCGTCACGGTCGACACCCGCGCCGAGTGGCCCCCGGACCTCGCCGACCCGGAGGGGGGAACGATGCTGTGCCACAACGATGTGTGCCCGGAGAACGTCGTCTTCCGCGACGGCCGTGCCGCGGCTCTGATCGATTTCGACTTGGCTGCTCCGGGCCGCGCCCTCTGGGACATCGCCATGACCGCCCGCTATTGGGTGCCCATGCTTGATCCGGAGTCTGCGGCTGCTCTCCATCCCCACGGGCTGGACGCGGCCGCACGGCTGCGGATTCTTGCCGACGGCTACGACCTCTCGGCAGGGGACCGCGCCGAGTTGCCCGGCGTCATCGAGCAGGCCACGGAGGTGTGCCGGGCCTTCGTCGCCCGCCGTGTGGCCGACGGAGACCCCGTCTATCTCCAGGCATTGGCCGAACGCGGTGGGTGGGAACGCTGGGATCGCATGCAGTCATGGCTGGTGGACCACCGTCAGACGTTCACAGCCGCCCTGCTGAGCTGACCGGCCTGGACGTTCGAGGACGGACTCAAGACTCACAAGTGCATCGCCCTGCGTTGGCGGCATGCCTTCCGACGGCAAGGCTGGGATCACGTCCGGCGCTGTGACCTGCCGCGCCTTTAGGGCGGGGCCCGAAGAGACCGTGCGGGGTGGCGTTTCCTATGACCCGTTGCGGGCCGGGGCCAGGGCGCCAGCCCACGCGCCGACGAGAGGTGCCCCAACAGGTCCGCGCGTACCAGTACACCGAACGATCAACCTGCGGCGCGTCAGTCTCCGGCGAGCCGGCCCGCCCGGGGCGTTTCGGCCCGCCGGCGGGGTCGGCGCTCGGGCTGGGAGTCCAGCCATGCGGCGATGTCCGCGACGACCGCAGCGTCGACGTGCTGCTGCGGCGCCATGTACCCGGCGGGCGTCGACGGCCCCGACCCCGGGAAGAAGAGGTGGTCATCGGCTTCGTGGATCCGGATGGTGACGTTCGGATGCCCGGTCAGCCCCTCCCTCCAGAGGGACAGGTCGTGCTCGACGGTGACCTGGTAGTCCCGGCCGCCCTGGAGGATCAGCAGCGGCTTGTCCAACCGGGCGGCGGTGGCGACGGGGTCGTAGGAGCGCAGGTCCAGCCAGTACGAGGCAGAAAGGCCGAACGGCAGGTCCTCCCGGGGTGTACGGGGTGACAGGGTGGTCTCGACGGTCGCGGCCTGCCTGGTGATCTCCGCAAGGAACGCCTCGGAGCCCGGACCGGGGTCGAGGGCGGCAAGGTGACCTACGACCCGGACAGCCGCCCGGTGCATGGGCTCGGCGTCACCTGCCAGGATCACGACACCCGCGACGGACGGCTCGGCCTCGGCGACCCGCGGGGCAACCTTGCCGCCCATGCTGTGCCCGGCGACGAACACCCGGCTGGATTCGACGCACGGCTCCTCCTGGAGCCGGCGCACGGCGGCGACGGCGTAGGGGACGTACTCGTGCGTCATCGTGAAGTCGTCCGCGGCGGCCACCTGCGCCGCGTGCGTGAAGGTCACCTTGTCGTGGCGCAGCACCGCCACGCCGCGGCCGGCCAGCCCCCAGGCGAGGTCCTTGAGGGGCTTGTTGGGTCCGCTGGTCGCATCCCGGTCGAAGGGACCTCCGCCGCTGAGAAGCACAACTCCGGGCCACGGGCCCTCGCCGTGCGGAACGGTGACCGTGCCGGCCACCGCGAGAGGACCCGTCCCGACCATGACCTCGTGCTCCTCGAAGGAGTCCGGATCCGAGTAGCGGGGCGGCGCCCATGGTTCGCCGGCAGGGGGCGCGAGACGCAGCCCGTTCAGCAGGCCCTCGGAGTCGATGGACATGACAACGGTGAACTGCCCCCGCTCGCAGACCGCGGGCACGCTGACACTGGTCAGGTCCGGCCGCAGGGGCTCGCTCGACGACTCGCCGAGGTCCGTGACCGGACCGGTTCTCGCGGTCTCGGCGAGCCAGGCGGCCTGGAGCGCCTCGACGGTCACCGCAGCACGCAACGGGGGGCTGAACAGCGCGACGATCTCCCCGAAACGGCCATCGCGCGCCCACTCGACCACCAGCACGGCAGTCTGCTCAGCAGTCTGCATCCCTCCACCTTTCTTGTGTTTGAGAAAGGTAGCACGCATGAGAAAGTTAGGTCATGGACACCTTGGAACTCCTGGCGCACCCTGTCCGCCTCCGCGTGGTCCACGCCCTGCGCGGCGGGCGGGCCCTGACCACCGGCCAGTTGTGCACTCTCATCCCGGACGCCTCCAAGGCCACCGTCTACCGGCACGTCGACCTTCTCGCCGCGGGCGGCATCCTCGACGTCGCCGAAGAACGGCGGGTGCGGGGTGCCGTCGAACGCAGCTATCGGCTACGGCAGGAACACCCGGGCATCGACGCGGAAACCATGCGCGCGCTCAGCCCACAGCACCACGAGCGGGCATTCGCTGCCGCCATGGCCTCCCTGGTCGCGGAGTTCGGCGCCTATCTGGGGCGCGAAGGCAGCGATCCCGTGGACGACCTCGTCGGCTATCGCCAGCACGCGGTCTGGCTCAGCAAGGACGAGCTCGTCACACTGATCGGAGCGATGCAAGCCGCCATCGCGCCCCTCCTCGCCAACGGGCCCTCGCGGGAGCGCACCCGCTACCTCCTCAGCCCCATCCTCTTCCCCGCGGAGCAGGCCGAACAGGCCGAACAGGCCGAACAGCAAGACCGGTTGTAGCCGGCACCGCCGCTCGGCGTGGACCAGGGCATCGGAGATCGGCTCTGCTCGGCGCTCAGGCGGGAACCCCGGCCCGGTCCAGGACGGCGGCCATCTCGTCCTCAGGGAGCGCCGGGTTGGCGCCCGCGCCGGAGGCCAGTTGGGGTACGTCGAGGGCCTCGCGGAGCCGGCGGAGCGGGAGTCGCGGATCACCAGCGGCGGCCTGACGCGTCCAGACCGTGGGGTCATGGCTGAGCCGTTCGATCAGCGCGGGCGTGGCGGCCGGATCCCGAACGGCCAGTCGGCGGTAGTTCCCGTCCGGGTGGTCCGCGTATCGGGCGGCGAGGCCCTCGCGGGGAAAGCGGGGGTGCGTCTCCGCCATCCAGGCGGAGAACGTCCCGCCGAGCCTCGCGAACACGCGCATCAGAACCTCCTCCGGGGTGTCGGGGTGGTGAATGCCCAGGTGGTTCTCCACCACCGGGTCCTCGACGCGCGCGAGGAGGCGCAGCAGATCGGACGGCAGGTGAGGGCTGCGGGCGGCTGCACGCTGGAGCAGCGGATGGGCGGAGACCGCGGCTCGTCGCAGCACCTCGGGGTCGGTCAGCCCGTCTCGTACCCATTGCACGCCGTCCCCCCGGTCGAAGTCCCCGACCGTGAAGTCGATCTCCATACGCCGTGTCTCGTCCAGCTCCGGCCTGAGTGAGATGGCGAGCCGTACGGCCTCGTCGGGGTCGGCAGCGAGCCGCTCCACGAGGTCGGCGGGCAGCGACGGGTTCCCGGCGAGGGCCGGCAGGTGCGTCCGCTCGGCGACGCACCGCTCGGCGTCGGCGCGGACGAGGAGCCCGCAGCGCAGCGCCTCGGCGGCGGACTTCGGATCGCGGAGGAGTTCGGCGGTGACGTGTGCGTCCCGTCGGCACTCCCGGAGTGCGCCGGCCCGACGCACGCCGGGATCAGGGTCGGCCAGGAGTGCCGACCGGTCGCCGGGCGGCAGAGCCTCCCACGCACGCACCGCTTTCCGGCGCGCCGCCGAGCTGTGATGCGTGGCCATCGACATCACGAACGACGGTGCCAGATGGGGCGAGTCCAGCAGGGCCGTCCGGACAGAAGGGGCGGGGTCGTCGAGCAGGCGGACACACACGGCGTGCGAGAGCGGTGCGACCTTTGTACGCGGGTCGTACACCTCGGGTCCGTACGCGAGAGCGGCCCGCACCCCGGGAGAATGATCGTCCGCGAGCCGGGCCCGCGGTGCGGGCTCCGCCCTGGCGCTCATGGCGAAGCCGATCCGGGCGCCCGGATTCGGGTGGGCCAGGATCACCACGACGGCCGACTCGGGAAGTCCGGCCCGCTGAAGGGCATGGCGAGGCGGTCCTGCACCGCCCCCGTCGAAGGCGAGCAGGCGCAGCAGCAGCGGTGTCGGCAGCGACGGATTGCGGGCGACTCCGTCCAGCGCGGACGCGTGGAACGCGACCAAGATTCCCCTACCCCCATGTCTCCGCCGGCTGGTTCACGACCATGGTCCCCGACCGTCGGACCGTCCGGCGGGCGGGCCGTCATGATCCACTGGACAGTGGTCCCATGGGTCTACGCCGTCGCGTCCGGCCCCGGAACCCGGTCGGCGGCAAGCAGTTGCTCGCGCAGGATGTCGGCGTGCCCGCAGTGCTGGGCCAGCTCGCGCAGGACTTGCAGATACACCCAGCGCAGCGTGCGCGGTCCGGTTCGGTGGCCGGTCACGGGGGTGTCCAGCGCCAGGCCCGCGACGATCGCCGAGGCCGTCGCACAGGCCTCCTGATGGGCCGCCCTGACGGAGACGACGGTGTCGTCGTCGGTGAGCCCGAAGGACTCGTCCGGGCTCTGGACCAGGCCGAGCTCCCGGCGGGGAGTGCCGCCGACGCATTCCTCGAACCACACCCGCTGCATCCACGTGACGTGCTTGAGCAGCCCGAGCAACGTGGTCGCCGAGGGCACGAGCCGGCGACGGACCTGCTCTTTGTCCAGGCCGTCGAGGGTTGCTTCGATGGCGCTCCGGCCGTCCTTCACGAACGCGTCGAGCTGGATGCGTTCATCGTCCAGCAGCACATCGAACGAGCCCATCGAAATCTCCCATCGAGTCGCGGACCGGGGGTGCATCGGCTCGTGCGAGCGGCTGCCCGCTCCGGCCTCCACCACCCTAGGAGCCGTCGGTGACGGATCGGGGGACCACGGAGCGCGCCACCGGGGTCGGTGGCCGACTGCGGGACAGTACAAAGGGGGCACCCCCGTGGCGTGGGCTGACCCACCGACGGCAGAAGCCGCGCATCCGCGATTGGCCTTGGACCGCGCGTTTCCGTCCGCCTACCGTCTGCTCCATGAAGATCCGCATCGTCGACGCGTTCACCGACCGCCCTTTCGCCGGCAATCCCGCCGGAGTCGTGATCCTGGACTCCGGGACCTTCCCCGAGGCCGGCCGCCTCCAGCTCATCGCATCCGAGGTCAATCTCTCCGAGACCGCCTTCGCCCACCCACTGCCGCCGGGCGGCGACGCCGACTGGGCGCTGCGCTGGTTCACCCCCACGACCGAGGTCGATCTGTGCGGGCACGCGACACTCGCCACCGCTCACGTCCTGCACACCACGGGAGCCGCGAGCGGCACGGTGCGCTTCGCGAGCCTGTCCGGCGTCCTGCGCTCCACGGCGCACGAGGACGGCACGCTGACGCTGGACTTCCCCACGGCGCCGCTGACACCGGTGTCCGCCCCGGCCGGACTGGCCGAGGCGCTCGGCGCGTCGCCCCTCTCCGTCCATGACACGGGCGAGCAGGTCGGCGACCTCCTGGTGGAGCTGGCCGACGAAGCGACCGTACGCGCTCTGCGGCCGGACTTCCGCGCGCTCGTCGCCTGTTCCCGGCGGGGCGTCATCGCCACGGCGGCGGCCGAGGACCCCACGAGCGGCTACGACTTCGTCTCGCGGGGCTTCTTCCCCCGGGTCGGCATCGACGAGGACCCGGTGACGGGCAGCGCCCACACCGCTCTGGCGCCCTTCTGGTCGGCCAGGTTCGGCCGCGACGACCTCACGGGCCTCCAGGCCTCGGCCCGCTCGGGCCTCGTCCGCACCTCGCTGCGGGGCGAGCGCACCCTGCTGACCGGCAGCGCGGTCACGGTCGTCGACGGCGAACTGCTCGCGGGGCTCTGAGCCCGGTGGGCAGGGCCGTTTCTGCTCGCGCGGGGCCCGTCCTGCTCATGGGGTCGGCAGCCAGTCCACCTTCCCCGCGAGCAGGGCGTAACCGACGAACGCCCCGATGTCGAGCAGGGCGTGCGCGACGACCAGCGGCCCGACCCGCCCCCAGCGCCGGTACAGCAGCACGAAGACGACGCCCATGACCACGTTCCCGATGAAGCCGCCGATCCCCTGGTAGAGGTGGTACGAGCCGCGCAGCACGGAGCTCGCCACCAGCGCGGCCATGGGCGTCCATCCCAACTGTCCCAGCCGTCGCAGCAGATAGCCGACGACGATGACTTCCTCGACGAGGGAGTTCTGGAGCGCGGAGAGGATCAGGACGGGGAACTTCCACCACACCTCGGGCAGCGACTCCGGCACCACCGTGAGGTTGAATCCGGTGGCGCGTGCCACCAGGTAGAACGCCAGCCCGGCGCTGCCGATCCCCGCCGCGACGAGAGTGCCCCGGCCAAGGTCCTGCCAGGGCCTGGTGCGGTCGAGGCCGAGGGTCCGCAGACCCGCGCCCTCCCGCAGGAGCAGATGGGCCACCAGGGCGACCGGCACCAGCGCCGTGGCGATGCCGAAGAGCTGCCAGGACAGGTCGAGCCAGGGCCGGCCCGGGGCGTACGAGCCGTTCAGCGTCGCGGCCTGGTCCTTGAGGCCGCCCGGTTTCGTCAGCGACCCGATGAAGCTGATCAGGGCGGACACCGCGCTGGCCCCGAGCGAGAGAGCCAGCACGAGCAGCGTCTCCGAGCTCAGGGTCCGCCGGGACACCCCCTCGTGAGGAATGGATTCAGCCACGCGCCCCGCCTCCACCTGTGCACCTTCCGTCGGCTACGGGTCATAGCTTGCCCGAAGGCGTCGCGGAGGCGGGACACCGGGCGGCCCCGCTCAGGGGGCGGGGAAGCCGACCGGCCAGGTGTGCACCGGCTCGCCCGCCTGCATCAGCTCCCCGTAGCGCCGGGTGGTCGCTGCCAGCGCCCCCTCGCGTTCGAGGCCCGCGTCCAGCGCCCGGTGGTAGGTGTCGACCTGCCAGGAGGCCCCGTTCACCCGGAGCCGGCAGCGCTCCTCGATCACGCCGAGGTAGCGGTCCCTGTCCGAGGGCTCGATGTTCCAGGCGTCCAGCCCCGCGGCGGCGAGCGGCAGCAGTTCGTCCCGTACGAGCTTGACGGCGGGCACCTTCGCCACGCCGCCGGAGCGGCCGGGGCGCGGCCAGAGCAGCTCCGCGTCGATGCCGTGGCGGCAGGCGGTGTCGAAGTTCTCGGCGGCCGCCTCGAAGGGCAGCCTGCCCCACACGGGCCGGGACTCGTCGGCGAGCGCGCGCACGAGTCCGTAGTAGAAGGCGGCGTTGGCGATCACGTCGACGACCGTGGGACCGGCGGGCAGGACCCGGTTCTCCACCCTCAGATGGGGCACGCCGTCGGCCAGCCCGTAGACCGGGCGGTTCCAGCGGTAGACCGTGCCGTTGTGCAGGACGAGCTCGGCGAGGGCAGGCACTCCGCCCTCGTCGAGGACGCGCAGCGGGTCCTCGTCGTCGCAGATCGGCAGCAGCGGCGGGTAGTAGCGCAGATTCTCCTCGAAGAGCTCGTACGCCGATCCGATCCAGCGCTCCCCGAACCAGGTCCTCGGGCGCACCCCCTGATTCCTGAGTTCGGGCGGCCGGACGTCCGTGGCCTGCTGGAACAGCGGCGGCCTCGACTCCCGCCAGAGCTCCTTGCCGAACAGGAAGGGAGAGTTGGCGCCGAGGGCGATCTGTACGGACGCGATGGCCTGGGCCGCGTTCCAGACGTCGGAGAAGCGGTCCGGGGTCACCTGGAGATGCAACTGCACGGAGGTGCAGGCTGATTCCGGGGCGATCGAGGAAGAGGTGGAGACCAATCGCTCCACCCCTTCGATATCAAGGGTGAATTCCTCGCCGCGGGCCGCCGCCATTTGATCGTTGAGGAGCGTGTAACGGTCCACGTCGGAGAGGTTCGCCGAGACCAGATCATCACGCCCCAGGGTCGGCAGGATGCCGATCATCACGATCCCCGCGTCGACCTCCGCGGCCTTGCGATGGGCATATGCGAGTCCGGTGCGCAACTCCTCGGCGAGCTGATCGAAAACCCGGCCGCTCAGCCGGTGGGGAAGAATGTTTACTTCCAGATTGAACATCCCCAGTTCCGTCTGGAAATCCCGGCTGGCGATGCGCTGGAGCACCTCAGCATTGCGCATCCTCGGCATGCCGTCCGAACCCGCGAGATTCAGCTCGATCTCCAGCCCCATGAGATTCCTGGGCCGATCGAACCTCCGCTCCGACAGGAGCCTCTCCAGCCCGGCCAGGCACCGGGTGAGCTTCTCGCGGTACGCCTGCCGATCGGACGGGGCAAAGGCACCCGCCACGACCTTCTCGCCCATCGAAGGGTCCCTCCTCGAGTGGGCGGCCCACGGCACAGGCCGCTCGTATCACGATCGATAATGCCCCGACGAGATGATCCGTAACGCCTGCGCGGCCCTCGGACAGCCACTAGTCTGGTGGCCGACGCCGGAGGCACATTCCGAAGGCATGGGGCATATGCAGTTCACGCGATCGAGTTGCGTGGTAGAAACACCGACGGGTTTCAGCCTACCGCCGCATCGGGAAAATACCTGGCGGCAGGGGTCCGGAGCGGCCCGAATCCACAGAAACTCCGCAATTCAAAGGCTCAGATGCCCCTTGCGCGCAATATGCGGGTCAGGTAGCCGAAACATCGTGTGAACATTTGTCGTATAAACTCTGCGAACGAGGCAGAGAGTTGACGCACCGGCCCGTCCGCCCGTCACCGGCCTTCCTCTGGCCCCGCACGCCGACAGCGCCGTCTGCACCCGCCCACGCATCACCGTGTCTCAGAAGTGAGAGGCGACCCACTATGCCGCTGCATGTTTCACCGGCACCCGCGCCCGCACTGCGCAGCGTTCTCGCGGCACTCGGTTCTCCCACCGCAGTCCGCGAGGCCCATACACCCGCTCTCAGGTCCGTCCAGGGATCTCTGAGCCCCGAACTCCCGCTTCCCGTCCATGTGCTGGACCGGATCGTCCCGAACGAGGCAGCTCCGCGCACCCGCCTGGCAGGCTGGCGCTTCCTGATCCGTGACGGCGAGCGCGCCGTCGCCGCCGCGGACACCATGCTCACCGCCGACGGCTGGACCTTCTCGCACTTCTTCGAGGGCCCGTACCTCCTCTCGACCGAACTGGCCGTGCGCCAGGCCGAGTCGTCGTCGGCGCACTACCAGCCGCGCCTGCTCTCGGTTCCCGAGCTGTACATGCTCACCCTCTGGCTGCACCACGACACCGGGGCGGACGCCGGCAGCGGGGTGCTCGCCCCGACCGATGTGCTGGTGCCTCTGGCGCCCGCCCCGCCGGGCATCACGGCCTACCGGCCGCATCATGTCGCCGAGCTGCTCCCGGTCATGACACTGCGTGTCACCCCCGCGCCCCTGCCGGACCTGCCCGAGCTCCCCGGTCTTCTCGGGTCGCCCGCCTGACCCCGCGTCATCACGCGCCCCCGCCGGGACTCCCTGCGGGGGCGCATCGACGTCCCGTGCGGACTAGTCCGGTCAGGTCACCCCGAACCATCCGAACGGACAGTCCAGTTGGATCGAACCGTCCGGCCGGGTGATGCGTCATGGGAGGAGAACAGCAGCTGCCGCGAAATCCCTGCGGAATGACGCCCGTGGGGCAACACTGGGACCGGACCGACTGATACGGGGGCGGCCATGAACACATCGTCCAGCCGCAGGACGCTCGAATCGACGCAGCGAAAGAACCCATCCATGTGCCAGCACCAGCCACCCTGCCCGACCGCCGACTCCAACGACCGGGAAGCCGCACGCCTGACGGCCCACCACCCGGAACAGGGATGGAGCCTGCTGTGCAACGGCGTCCTGCTCTTCGAGGACACCGGCGAGCTGCTCCCGGACGGGCAGGTCATCGCCCCCCACCGGCCGCTGAAGAGCGACCGGGTGGTGAAGGCCGCCTGACCGGGGCAGCAGAGACAAGGGGGCCGGCCCGGAGAATTCTCCGCACCGGCCCCGACGCGTGTCCGCGCTCCTACTGGTCGTACTCCTCCAGCGGCGGGCAGGAGCAGACCAGGTTGCGGTCACCGAACGCGCCGTCGATCCGGCGCACCGGCGGCCAGTACTTGTCCGCGGGCGTGACGCCGGCCGGGAAGACGGCCTCCTCGCGGCTGTAGGCGTGGGTCCACTCCCCGCCGAGCGAGGCAGCGGTGTGCGGGGCGTTGCGCAGCGGGTTGTCGTCCGCGCTCCAGGCCCCGGAGGCGACCTTGTCGATCTCGCCGCGGATGGCGATCATCGTGTCGCAGAACCGGTCCAGTTCCGCGAGGTCCTCGCTCTCGGTCGGCTCGATCATTAGCGTCCCGGCCACCGGGAACGACATGGTCGGCGAGTGGAAGCCGTAGTCGATCAGCCGCTTGGCGATGTCGTCGATGGTGACGCCGGTCTCCTTGGACAGCGGCCGCAGGTCCACGATGCACTCGTGCGCGACCAGACCGGCCGGGCCGTTGTAGAGGACCGGGAAGTGCGGTTCCAGGCGCTTGGCGATGTAGTTGGCCGCGAGTACGGCGACCTGCGTCGCACGCTTGAGGCCCTCGCCCCCCATCAGGCGTACGTACGCCCATGAGATGGGCAGGATGCCCGCCGAGCCCCACGGGGCGGCCGAGATCGGGCCGACGCCGGTCTCCGGGCCCGCGGCGGGCTGGAGGGGGTGGTTGGGGAGGTACGGCGCCAGGTGGGCTCGCACGCCGACCGGGCCGACGCCCGGGCCGCCGCCACCGTGCGGGATGCAGAAGGTCTTGTGCAGGTTCAGGTGGGAGACGTCACCGCCGAAGTGGCCCGGCTTGGCGAGGCCGACCAGGGCGTTGAGGTTGGCTCCGTCGACGTACACCTGACCGCCGGCGTCATGCACCTCGCCGCAGATGTCGGCGACGTGCTCCTCGAAGACCCCGTGCGTGGAGGGGTAGGTGATCATCAGGACGGCGAGCTCGTCGCGGTACTGCGCGATCTTGGCCCGGAGATCCTCTATGTCGACCTCCCCGTCCTCGGCGGTCTTCACCACGACGACCTTCATCCCGGCCATCACGGCGCTCGCCGCGTTGGTGCCGTGCGCGGAGGACGGGATCAGGCAGACGGTACGGCCGTGGTCCCCGTTGGCACGGTGGTAGGCGCGCACGGCCAGGAGACCGGCGAACTCGCCCTGCGAGCCCGCGTTGGGCTGGATGGAGACGGCGTCGTAACCCGTGACCTCGGCGAGTCGCTCCTCCAGCTCACGGATGAGGGTGAGGAAGCCCTGCGCCTGCTCGGCGGGGGCGAAGGGATGCAGGGCGCCGAACTCGGGCCAGGTGATGGACTCCATCTCGGCGGTCGCGTTGAGCTTCATGGTGCAGGAGCCCAGCGGGATCATGCCGCGGTCCAGCGCGTAGTCGCGGTCGGCGAGCCTGCGCAGGTAGCGCAGCATCGCCGTCTCGGAGCGGTGCTGGTGGAAGACCGGGTGGGTGAGGACCGCGTCGGTGCGCAGCAGCCCCTCGGGCAGGGCGTCGGCCGCCTCGGCGTCCAGTGCCTCGATGTCGCCGTCGGCGCCGAAGGCCGCCCAGACCGCGGCGATCCGGGCCCGGGTGGTGGTCTCGTCGCAGGCGACGGAGACGTGGTCGGCGTCGACGAGGCGCACATTGACCCCGCGCTCACGCGCACCGGCGACGACGTCGGCCGCCGTCCCCGGCACCCGCACGGTGAGGGTGTCGAAGTACGCGTCGTGCACGATCTCGTTGCCGGCGGCTCGCAGCCCCTCGGCCAGGACGGCGGCGTAGCGGTGGGTGCGCTGTGCGATTGTGCGCAGCCCGTCCGGGCCGTGGTAGACGGCGTACATGCCGGCCATGACGGCGAGCAGCACCTGTGCGGTGCAGATGTTGCTGGTGGCCTTCTCGCGGCGGATGTGCTGCTCGCGGGTCTGCAGCGCCAGGCGGTAGGCCTTGTCGCCGTCCGCGTCCACGGAGACACCGACGAGGCGGCCGGGCAGGCTGCGGGCGAACTTCTCGCGTACGGCCATGAAGCCGGCGTGAGGTCCGCCGAAGCCCATCGGGACGCCGAAGCGCTGGGTGGTGCCGACGGCGATGTCCGCGCCGAGCTCGCCGGGCGAGGTGAGCAGCGTCAGGGCCAGCAGGTCGGCGGCGACGGAGACGATCGCCCCCAGCTCGTGCGCCTGGTCGATGACGGGCTTGATGTCACGCACGGCCCCGGACGCGCCCGGGTACTGGAGCAGCACGCCGAAGACGCCGCGCTCGGCGGTCTCGGCCGGGATGCCGTCGGTGAGGTCGGCGACGACGACCTCGACGCCGGTCGGTTCGGCGCGGGTCCGGATCACGGCGATGGTCTGCGGCAGCGTGTCGGCGTCGACCAGGAAGACGCCTTCCTTCACCTTGCCGACCCGCCGCGCCAGGGCCATGGCCTCGGCCGCGGCCGTGCCCTCGTCGAGGAGCGAGGCTCCCGAGGTCGGCAGGCCGGTGAGGTCGGCGACCATCGTCTGAAAGTTCAGGAGGGCCTCGAGGCGCCCCTGGGAGATCTCCGGCTGGTACGGCGTGTAGGCCGTGTACCAGGCCGGGTTCTCCATGACGTTGCGCAGGATCACCGGCGGGGTGAACGTGCCGTAGTAGCCGAGCCCGATCATCGGGGCCAGCACCTGGTTGCGGTCGGCGAGGACGCGCAGCTCGGCCAGGACCTCGGCCTCGGTACGGGCCTCGGGGAGGTCCAGCGCCTCGGCGCTCCTGATCACGTCGGGCACCGCGGCGGCGGTGAGCTCGTCGAGGGAGCCGTAACCGACCTGGGCGAGCATCTTCGCCTGTGCCCCTGCGTCGGGCCCGATGTGGCGCTGCTCGAAGGGAATGCCCTGCTCCAGCTGGGAGAGCGGAGTGCGACGGGGGGTCATGATGGAGGCCTCCTGGTCTGCCACGACCTGCGAGGGGCGCCACGGCGTGGCTGCCCGTACGGCCTCCCCATCTGTCATCTCGACCTGAGAGCTTCACCGGGACGCCCTGGGGCGTACCGGCTTTCACCGTCGGTGAGGGCGGCGCCCGCGGCGGCGTGTGCCGCACGGATTCCGCCCTGCTTTCCAGAGTGACCTCGTCCGTGCGGTACGGGGGCCTGAGAGATTCCGGGGAGGAGTTGCTCCTTCGGCGCCTCCGGATCGCTCCGGAGGACTCTCCCGCACGGGGTCAGCAGCCGGTTCCAGCCTACCAGCGGGGACGGAGCGCGCCGTCTCGAGTGGCCGATACCCCGGATCTGTCCTTTCGTAGTGCCTGTGGAGCAGTTGCGACCACCCTGATGCAGTTGTGACCCGTGGGAGGCACCGTGCAGACCGACATCGATCCGCGCAGCCTGATCGGCCGAAAGGCCTTCGACCGTCAAGGTGCCAAGATCGGAACGGTGGACGAGGTGTATCTCGACGACGCCACGGGCGTACCCGAATGGGCCGCCGTGCGTACCGGTCTCTTCACCAGGGACGCGTTCGTCCCGCTGGAGCCGAGCGAATTCGTCGACGGGGCGCTGCTGATCCCCTTCGACCGGGCCCTGATCAAGGACGCGCCGGACTTCGGCGTCGGCCGCCATCTCTCCCCCGAACAGGAACTCCAGCTCTACCGTCATTACGGGCTGGACTCCGCCCCGTCGGCAGGGCCCGCCGCCCCGGACCGCGACTTCGGACGGCTGGCCGGCCAGGAGGAGTAGTCCGCGGGCTCCCGCACCAGCGGGAGCGGATCGGCCGGCTGCAACTGCGGATCGTCGATACGGAACGTCCGCACCCGGCCGGGCGGCGTCCATGGCTCCTCGAAGCGCACCGTGACCCGGCCGACGCCGCTGCCCTGAACCCATCCGTGTCCATGGACCTCGTGCCGTACGTCGTGCCCGGCGGACCATCGCCGGGCCGCCGGGCGCTCCTCGCTCTCCGGGGCCTCCCGTGCCGCCGCATCGGGCGTCCCGGGGGCGGTGCCGGATGCCACGGCCTCCTCCGCCGCGTGCTCCGCCTCCGCGGCCTGCGCGAAGAGGTCCTCCTGGGTGAAGTCCGCCAGCCCCGTGACTCCGACTCCGAGCAGCCGCACGCCGCCGGTGGTGTCGACGGCCTCCAGAAGCCTCGCGGCGGCCTCCCTGACCACCGTGGGGTCGTCCGTGGGGCCCCGCAGAGTCTCGGACCTCGTGAGCGTGGAGAAGTCGTAGCGGCGCACCTTGAGCACGACGGTGCGCCCGGAGCGCCCGGCCCCGCGCAGCCGCCCCACACACCGGTCCGCCAGCCGCTCCACCTCGGTCCTGACCCGCACACGGTCGTGCAGGTCGACGTCGAAGGTGTCCTCGACCGATACGGACTTGGCGTCCCGCTCAGCGACGACGGGCCGGTCGTCGAACCCCTGGGCCATGCGGTGGAGCGCGACGCCGTGCGCCTTGCCCAGCAGGCGCACCAGCTCGGCCTCCCCCGCCTCCGCGAGGTCGTTGACGACGGTCATGCCGGCGCGCCGCAGATGGTCGCCTGTGGCGGGCCCCACGCCGGGCAGGACGCGCACGGACATCGGCGCGAGGAGCTCGCGCTCGGTGCCGGGCTCGATGAGCATCAGCCCGTCGGGCTTGGCCTCCTCGGAGGCGATCTTCGCCAGCATCTTGGAACCGGCCAGACCCACGGAGCCGCTGAGGCCGGTGACGGCCCTGATCACCGTACGCAGCTCCACGCCGATCACACGGGCGGAGGCCGAGTCGTCGGCGACCCCGCCGGCCTCCAGGTCGACGAAGGCCTCGTCCAGGCTGAGCGGCTCGACGAGCGGTGACAGCCGCCCGAGCAACTCCATCACCTGGTCGCTCACCGTCCGGTAGAGCGAGAAGCGCGGGACCAGATAGGCCGCGTTGGGAGCCAGCCTCCGCGCCTGGGCCATCGGCATCGCGGAGTGGACGCCGAGCCGCCGGGCCTCGTACGAAGCGGTGGCGACGACGCCGCGCATCCCCAGGCCGCCCACCACCACCGGCTTGCCGCGCAGACTCGGCTTCGCCGCCTGCTCCGCAGAGGCGTAGAAGGCATCCATGTCCAGATGCAGAATCGTGGGCGCGGCTCTCACATGGACCGATGGTGCCCTACGCCACTGACAACCGCCCCGCCCGACGCGTGCGCGGGGCGGGGCGGCTCGGGTTCGGGCTTCTGTTGCTGCTCCGCCGGATCAGACCGCGCGGTTGCGCCGGCGTGCCAGTTCGTCGGCGGGGTTGTGCCCGATCAGCGTCTCCCCGGTGTCGACCCGCTCCCCGTGGAGCTGGGAGAGCGCCGCGTCGACATCCCGCCAGACGACGCCGACGGCGATCCCGAAGACGCCCTGGCCCCCCTGGAGCAGGCTCACGACCTCGTCGGGCGAGGAGCACTCGTAGACCGTCGCCCCGTCACTCATCAGGGTCATGCGCTCGAGATCCGTGAATCCGCGTGCCCTGAGATGCTGGACAGTGGTGCGGATGTTCTGCAGAGCGACCCCTGTGTCCAGGAACCGCTTCACGATCTTGAGGAGCACCACGTCCCGGAAGCTGTACAGCCGCTGCGTCCCCGACCCGTAGGCCGGGCGTACGCTCGGCTCGACGAGCCCCGTACGCGCCCAGTAGTCCAGCTGTCGGTAGGTGATACCCGCCGCAGCGCACGCTGTGGGCCCCCGATAGCCGATGTCACCCGCCACTGCCACACCGTCCGCTGCCACCACCGCCGGCTGAACCGGCTGTCTGATGGAGTGGTCGGCCGCACTGCCGTGCTGCCGGTACGGCCCACCCGCAGCCGTACCGTCGCCGCTGCTTCTCACGCCGACCTCCGTCCTTGACCTGCCATCTCGAAGGTAGGCAGTCACCAGGGGTGCGTCAACGATCGCCACACTCGGCACGCCGAGTGATAATCACCCTGAGGGTGGTTTCCCGTGACTGGTTTACGGGAACGGCTTGTCGGATGTGCTGACGCCGCCCCTCCGAGGAGGGTCACTGGCTGTTGGTACCGAAGTCCTCCGGCGAGATCTGGTCGAGGAACTCGCGGAACTTCTCCACCTCGTCCTCCTGCTCGTCCGGGATGGCGATGCCCGCATCGTCCAGCACTCCGTCACTGCCGTAGATCGGCGTACCGGTGCGCAGGGCGAGCGCTATGGCGTCGGAGGGACGCGCGCTCACCTCGACCCCGCTGGCAAAGACCAGCTCCGCGTAGAAGACCCCTTCTCTGAGGTCCGTGATGCGGACCTCGGTGAGCTCCTGGCCCACGGCCTCGAGCACATCCTTGAAGAGATCATGGGTCAGCGGCCTGGCCGGAGCCATGCCCTGCTGGGCGAAGGCGATCGCGGTCGCTTCCCCAGGGCCGATCCAGATAGGGAGGTACCGGTCGCCTCCCACTTCACGCAGGAGCACGATCGGTTGGTTGGAGGGCATTTCCACCCGGACACCCACAACGTCGAGCTCGTTCACACAGCAACCCTAGGACGTGCCCGCCATGTTTGGATAGTCGGGCTCCTCCAAGGTCAGTGAAAGCTCACCTTCAGCGCGGACTGCACGAGCGCCGCGTGGAGCCTCACGGACAGTTCTGCGAGCTCCTTGGCGGTCGCCTCGGCATGGGCCCTGGTCTGCGGATTCCGGTGCCTGCGCAGGGGTGCGACCACCTGCTCGACCAGCCCGGCCTCACGCTCCGCAGCTGCCTTGACGGCCCTGAGGTGCCGAGGTTCCAGCCCGAACCGGCCGAGATCGGCCACGAGCCTGGCCACGGTCACCGCCTCGGCGCCGTAGCTCCCGCCGGACGCGGGCACGACCAGCCCGTAGGACTCCCACTCGTCGAGCTGCTCCTCGGTGACGCCGGCTGCGGCAAGGAGCTCGGAGCGGCCGATACGGGCCGCTGTCGCCGCGCCCGGGTCCTGGTCCCAGCTGCCGTCCCCCAGCTCGCCCTGCGCGCCCTGGGACGGCAGCGCGACCTGCTCACCGCGGGCCAGGGCCTCCAGGTGCTCGCGGATGACCTTGAGGGGCAGGTAGTGGTCCCGCTGCATGCGCAGGACCTGCGCCAGCCGCTCGACATCGGCGGGACCGAACTTCCGGTAGCCCGACGGCGTCCGCTGGGGCTCGATCAGCCCCTCCGTCTCCAGGAAGCGGATCTTGGAGATGGTGACTTCGGGAAATTCGTCGCGCAGCTGGAGGAGCACCGTGCCGATGCTCATCGTGCGCTCGCCCGCGGCGGCGGTGCCGTGACCGGCACCGCCTGTCGGTGTTCGCAGCATGGGCCTTCCTGGTGGTCCCCCCGGACGGTGTCCGGGGAAGGGTCACACGCCCCGCTGGCTCGCGTAGAAGACCAGCCGGTACTTACCGATCTGGACTTCGTCGCCGTTGGACAGCGCGACGGAGTCGATGCGCTCACGGTTGACGTAGGTGCCGTTGAGGCTGCCGACGTCGCCCACGGTGAAACTACCGTCCGGACTCCTGCGGAACTCCACATGACGCCGCGACACGGTCACGTCGTCGAGGAAGATGTCGCTCTGCGGGTGACGGCCGGCCGTCGTCAGGTCGCCGTCCAGCAGGAAGCGGCTGCCCGAGTTCGGGCCTCGGCGCACGACCAGGAGCGCGGATCCTGCGGGCAGCGCGTCGACCGCGGCCTGGGCCTCCGGGGAGAGCGAGGGAAGGGACGTCTGCCCCGTCGCCTCGGCCTCGTACGCCTCGATACCGGAGATCGAGATGGTGGAGGTCGTCTCTGAGGCGCGCTCGGGAATTCCGCCCCGCAGCGGCGCACCGCAGTTGGAACAGAATCGGCTGGCCTCGGCATTGCGATGCCCGCACCTGCTGCAAACCGGCATGGACGAGCCCTCCGGAGCGGGGGCGAACCCTCCACCCGTACTTGAGGTTGATGGTTCCCCGAAACCTATGCGTCCTGCACCGGCGGGGTCAACCGACGACGCGCCGGTCCCACCGGCGGTTCCCGGCACCTCATCGCGGAAGAGCGGGCGCTCCGAGCCCTGCTCCTCGGCACCCTGACGCGGAGCGCGGTGGCGGGCAGCGTTGCTGTCCTCGCGGGCACTCTTTCCGAACAACTTCGCAAACAACTTCACGGGCGTTTCCCCTTGACCGAAATAGACCCGCCCGTGGGGCAGGACGAACCCTGAACGAACACACCTGCCGACCCGGACATCCTCACAACGTCCGTATCCACCCGACAGTTTCCACCACGCGTCACCGATCCGTTGCGGCGACCCCCCGCAACCTCGTGCCCGAGTCCTTCGAGCACCACACACCCCTGTCTCACTGGGGCGACGACCGAGCGTAGTCAGGCTGCTCCGCCGGTCGCAAGGCGTCCACCACGATGTCGTCGGCGCGTGCCACTTCCGCCGTGGCCTGCTCCTTCTCCAGCGTCTGCACCACGCCGCCGGGGATGTTCAGAGCAGGTTCCAGGTCCTGCGGCTTGCCGATGACCTTGAACTCGTACGGAGCCTCGATCTTCTTGCCGTCCACCCTCAACTCTCCCCCGTCCCCGGAGAAGTACGTGTTGGCGACCACCCGGACACCGTTGATCTCGATCGCCTCGGCACCCGCGGCACGCAGCTCCTGGATGGTGTCGAGGAGCATGTCGGCCTCGACCGCACCGCTCGGATCGCTGATGGTCAGCGTGATCCCCGGACCGTGCGCCGCGACGGTACCTGCCAGGATACCGAGCTGGCGCTCCTTCTCCAGCGTCTGCTTACGGGCCTCCTCCGCCTGGTCGGAGCTGTTCTCCAGCTCCGTGCGCTGGTCGTCGAGGCGCTGCTTCTCGTCCTCCAGGCGCTGGGTGCGGTTGTCGAGCTCGTCGAGGATCCGGACCAGGTCCTCCTGGCGGGCGCCGCGCAGGGCGCTGTTGTCGCTGTTCGACCTGACCTGGATGGCAAGACCGAGGCCGAGGACGAACAGCAGGAGCGCCACGATGAGTTGGGCTCTGCTCACCCTCGGCGGCCAGAGTCCCGCCATCAGCCGCTGACGTCCGGAGACGCCCTCGGCGGGGGCAGGGCGTGACGGTTCGGGCCCGGGGGCCTCGGGGGGAAGCGCTCCGGCCGGTTCCCCGCTGTGGTGGTTCTGTTCGCTGCTCATCGGCCTCACGCCCGGAAGACGTGGCGGCGGATGGCCGCAGCGTTGGAGAAGATCCGGATGCCGAGCACGACCACGACACCGGTGGACAGCTGGGCCCCGACGCCGAGCTTGTCACCGAGGAAGACGATCAGCGCCGCGACGACCACGTTGGACAGGAACGACACCACGAAGACCTTGTCCACGAAGATTCCGTCCAGCATGGCCCGCAGGCCGCCGAAGACGGCGTCGAGCGCGGCCACGACGGCGATCGGCAGATAGGGCTCGACCACCGCCGGCACTTCGGGCCGGACCAACAGTCCGACCACGACTCCCACGACGAGGCCCAGTACGGCGATCACGATGTGCCCTTCCCTGTGTCTGCCGCACCACTGCCCGTGTCTGCGGCCTGAGGCTCTGCTGTACGTACGATCAGGCTGGGGGCGGCCGGCAGGCGCACCTTCTCCTGTTCGGAGATGCTGGTGCGGATGTCGAAACTCTCGTGCAGCGCCTGAAGGTACTGGCCGTCCGCGCTGTCGCGGAACTGCGTGGCGAGCTGCTTCCCGTCCCCCACCGCGAGCACCGTGTACGGCGGCACGAGCGGCCTGTTGTCGACCAGTATGGCGTCGCCGGCCGCGCGGATGGCCGAGAGGGCCGTCAGCCGCTGCCCGTTGATGGCGACCGCCTCGGCGCCGGACTGCCAGAGGCCGTTGACCACGCGCTGCATGTCGCGGTCGCGCACCCGTCCGGTGTCGGCGAAGCCGGTGGACTCTCGCGGACCCCCACCACCCTGGTCGGTGTCCTCCGCGTCGTCCACGACGAGCTTGATTCCGGGCCCCTCCACGGCAGTTGCGCCGGACAGGAGGGCGACCAGACCGCCCTGGTCCCCGCCGTGCCGCTCAAGGGCCTTGCGCTGCCGCTCGTTGACGTCGTTCCGCAGCTTGTCGACATCGGCCTCCAGCGTGTCCGCCGTGGAGGTCTCGGCGTTCACGCGGTCGATGAGTTCCTCGCGCTCCTTGGCCACGACGGGTGCCGCGACCTGTGCCTCGGCGGCACCGAGGGTCACCACGAACGCGGCCAGCACCAGACCCGCAGCGAGGCCGAGCTTGGCCCTGAGTGTGCGGGGCAGGCCCGCATCGCCCTCCGACCTGCGGCGGGCCGAGGCCTCGGCGTATCCCTCGTCGAGGCTGTGTTCCATCACGGTGGTCAGCAGCGACATGGACGCGTCGGGGCGAGGACGCGGCGGGGCGCTACTCCGATCGGGGGGCGGCTGCGACATGCCGCACATCGTCGCACGTCATGGCGGCTGCCGCCGAATGGCCCCACCGTCGGCCCGGAACCGGCGGCACACCGGCTGCCGGGCCGGCCACCGGCGACCTGGGGCCTCGTACACGAATCACGCCGGACTCGCGTGCCCCCGCACGTGCGGGGCCTCTCGTTCGGACCGGGCCAGGCCCGAACGAGAGGCCTGCGGGAGGGCCCTCAGTCGCCCGCGCTGTCCACGACCGCCGCCCACTCGTCGAGCAGTGCCTGCGCGGAGGCGTCGTCGGGGCCCTCCGCCCACAGATGGGTGACGGCCTCCGCCCGGTCGGGCAGCACCATGACCCAGCGGCCGTCGGTCTCGACCACGCGCACGCCGTCGGTGGTGTCCACGCTGCGCTCGCCCGCTGCCTCGACGACCCGCCGCATGACGAGCCCCTTGACCGCCCACGGTGTGGCGAGGTCACGCCGGAGGACATGAGCACGCGGAATGCGGGCGTCGATCTGGCTCAGCGTGAGCTGTGTCCTGGCCACCAGGCCGATGAGTCTGACGAACGCCGCGGCCCCGTCGAAGACGCTGCTGAACTCGGGGATGATGAAGCCGCCGCGGCCGTCGCCGCCGAAGATGGTCGTGTCCTCACGGCCCACCCTCGTCAGATCGTCCGGGGACGTCGTCGTCCACTCGACCTGCGTGCCGTGGTAGGCCGCGACCTGCTCGGCGACGCGGGTCGTCGTCACGGGCAGGGCGACCCGGCCGCTCCTGCGCTCGGCGGCCACGAGGTCCAGCATGACGAGCAGCGCCCGGTCGTCCTCGATGATGCGGCCCCGCTCGTCCACGAGCGACAGACGCTCGCCCACCGGGTCGAACCGCACCCCGAAGGCCGCGCGTGCGGACGACACGATCTCGCCGAGGCGCACCAGCCCCGCCCGCCGGGATTCGGCGGACTCGGTGGGCCGGGATTCGTCGAGTCCCGGGTTGATCGTGAGGGCGTCCACGCCCAGGCGTCCGAGCAGGCTGGGCAGAACAAGCCCGGCGCTGCCGTTGGAGGCGTCCACGACCACCTTGAGGCCCGCGTCGGCGATACCGCTCGTGTCGACGTTGCGGAGCAGGGAGCCGGTGTAGGAGTCGTAGACGCTCGACGGGAAGTGGAGGTCTCCGATCTCGCCGGGGAAGGCCCTGCGGAACTCCTGACGGGCGTAGACGCGGTCCAGCTTCTTCTGGCGTGCCTGGGAGAGATCGGCTCCCCGCTCGTCGAAGAACATGATGTCGACCGAGTCCGGCACTCCCGGAGACGTACGGATCATGATTCCGCCGGCGCTGCCCCGTGCGGTCTGCTGACGGGCCACCGGCAGCGGCACGTTCTCCAGGTCGCGGACGTCGATGGCGCTGGCCTGCAGGGCCGAGATGACCGCTCGTTTCAGCGCACGGGCACCACGGGAGTGGTCACGCGCGGTCGTGACCGTCGCGCCCTTCTTCAGAGTCGTCGCGTACGCGCCGGCGAGCCGGACGGCGAGCTCCGGGGTGATCTCGACGTTCAGGATGCCGGTCACACCGCGGGCTCCGAAGAGGTGCGCCTGGCCGCGCGACTCCCAGATCACCGAGGTGTTGACGAAGGCGCCGGCCTCGATGGTCTTGAACGGGTAGACCCGGACGTTCCCCTGGATGATCGATTCTTCACCGACCAGGCATTCGTCGCCGATCACGGCGCCGTCCTCGACACGCGACGCACGCATGATGTCGGTGTTCTTGCCGATCACACAGCCGCGCAGATTGCTCTGCTCACCGATGTACACGTTGTCGTGCACGACCGCCCGGTGCAGGAACGCGCCGGATTTCACGACGACATTGGAGCCGACGACGGTGTGCTCACGGATCTCCGCCCCGGCTTCGATCTTCGCGTAGTCACCGATGTACAGCGGCCCTCGGAGCACGGCGTCGGCATGGACGTCCGCGCCTTCCGCGACCCAGACCCCGGGCGAGATCTCGAAGCCGTCCAGTTCGACGTCGACCTTGCGCTCCAGCACATCGGCCTGGGCCTTCACATAGCTTTCGTGGGTGCCCACATCTTCCCAGTAGCCCTCGGCGATATAGCCGAAGATCGGCTTGCCTTCCTTCATGAGCTGCGGGAAAACGTCACCGGACCAGTCCACGGAGGTGTCGGCCTGGACGTAGTCGAAGACCTCGGGCTCCATGACGTAGATGCCCGTGTTCACCGTGTCCGAGAAGACCTGGCCCCAGGTCGGCTTCTCGAGGAAGCGCTCTACCTTTCCTTCTTCGTCCACGATCGTGATCCCGAACTCCAGAGGATTCGGGACCCGGGTCAGGCACACCGTGACGAGTGCGCCCTTTTCCTTGTGGAAAGCGATGAGGTCCGTGAGATCGAAGTCCGTGAGGGCGTCACCGGAAATGACAAGGAAGGTGTCGTCCTTCAGGGCCTCCTCGGCGTTCTTGACGCTTCCCGCGGTACCGAGTGGCTTCTCCTCGTTGGCATAGCTGAGCTCCATCCCGAGCTCCTCGCCGTCGCCGAAGTAATTCTTGACGAGAGAGGCGAGAAACTGGACGGTGACAACGGTTTCGTTGAGCCCATGCCGTTTGAGCAGCCTCAGCACATGCTCCATGATCGGCCTGTTGGCCACGGGCAGGAGCGGCTTGGGCATGCTTGAGGTCATAGGGCGAAGGCGGGTGCCTTCACCGCCTGCCATCACGACGGCCTTCATGTCGGAAACGTCCTCCTCGAAGAGACGACGGTCTAGCCGACTTCGCCCGTCGGGGCAACTCCACACCTATCCGGTGCGGGCCTGCGACTCTGCACGGCGCCACGTCAACGAGCTAATCGGCTACTTCATCCGCCTTGACCAGACGGCGGACCTGGACCACGTAGAGGATCCCTGCCCACCAATAGAGCGTTGTACCCCATCCAGCGAACGCCCATCCGAAAATGGTGCCCAGCGAAGCAAGCCAACCACTTCCGTCGCTGAGCAGCAACAAGGGGAAGGCGTACATCAGGTTGAACGTTGCAGCTTTGCCTAGGAAGTTCACCTGGGGCGGCGGATAGCCGTGCCGGCGCAGGATTGCCACCATCACGAGCAGCATCAGCTCACGGGCGAGGAGGGCTGCCGTCAGCCAGAGCGGCAGGATCTCCCGCCAGGTCAGTCCGACGAGCGTCGACAGAATGTAGAGGCGGTCGGCAGCCGGGTCCAGGAGCCGGCCGAGACTGCTGATCTGGTTCCACCGGCGGGCCAGCTTGCCGTCGAGGTAGTCACTGACACCGCTCAGCATCAGAACCAGCAGGGCCCAGCCGTCACTGTTGGGCCCGCCGAACACGGGGCGAAGAATCAGCCACAGGAAGAGCGGTACGCCGACGAGACGAGCCATGCTGAGGATGTTGGGGATGGTGAGTACTCGGTCCGTCTGAACTCGAGTCTCCTGGACCTCCACCCGGGGGCCTCCTGTGAAGAACGTGCCAATGATGCCCCCTGACCTTACCCTCAGCATCCTTGCGGCAGTGCACAGGGGTACGGCAAGAGGACGTGAACGCAGAAAAGCCCCGTGCCACAAGGGCACGG
Organism: Streptomyces sp. NPDC002125; assembly: GCF_053593715.1. Taxonomy (NCBI): domain Bacteria; kingdom Bacillati; phylum Actinomycetota; class Actinomycetes; order Kitasatosporales; family Streptomycetaceae; genus Streptomyces; species Streptomyces sp. NPDC002125. The sequence continues at coordinate 52,787 of NZ_JBSFDD010000042.1, forward strand.
GGCTAGTCCGTAATATTTGTTCGGCGGCGTCCTACTCTCCCACAGGGTCCCCCCTGCAGTAC
>NZ_JBSFDD010000043.1:0-49874 GCF_053593715.1 Streptomyces sp. NPDC002125
CGCCGTCTGGCCGCCGCCGCCCAGCGCCTCACGCACACCGCCGCGGACACCTCACTCCCCCAGCGCGTGGCCGCCACCCTGGACGAGGCTGACGCTGTTTTCACCGTGGTGGACGACATCGCCGCCCGCTTCCCCCCGCATCCCGGATCCCTGCCCCGCACGGCCGCTCCCGCGCCGGTACCGACCGTGGATGAAGAAGCCTCAGACGACGAGCGGCTGCTCCTCGCGACCGTGACCGCCAGCCCCAGCGGCATCGAGCAAATGCGGTGGCTGACGCCCGGCGACTTCACGCACCCGCTGCACGCCGAGCTGTGGCAGTGCCTGACGGCCCTGGACCGGCGCGGCACTCCCATCGACCCCGTGACCGTCCTGTGGGAGGCACAGCACCACGGGCTCCTGCATCCGGGGGCCGACCCGCGCGAGCTGCTGGGGCTCCTGTCCGGGTCGTTCGGTTCCCCCGAACACTGGGGCGAGCGCGTCGTCCAGCGCTCCCTCCTCTCCGCCGCCGACCACGCTGGCCGGATCATCGAGGCGTTCACCGACGACGCGGCCAGCACGCCCTACCAGCTCGTCGTCGGCAGCCGCCGCGCCCTCGCCGACCTGTCAGCCGTGCGTACCCGATGGCGACACGCCACCTCCCCCTCTCCTCAGCCGGCCGACCGGACCCCCCGCGCACGGGCCACGAGAGCCGCAGGCGTGCCCCGCGCCGGCCCCCCGCAGACCACGGCCCCCTCCGCCACGCGCAGTCCCCGCTGACCCCCACCCGCCGGTTGTCGGGCCCTTCGCGTCCCGGCAACCGGCAGGAACGAGACCCCGCATGACAACTCCCTCCATCGACGCCCATGTCCGCCTTGACGTCCACCCTCACCACTCCAGTGCCGTGACCGCCGTCCTGACCGGTTCCCAGGCCCATATCGCCCACGCGGCCCTGGAGGCCGGCAACTGGAGCGCCGTGGGCAACAGCACTCTTGTTCTGGCCCGCATCGATCACGAGGAGCCTTACTGGGCCGAGTGGGCAGCCGAGCAACTGGCCGCTGACGGCATCACCGTCGAGATCACCCCGAAGCTCCGGGAAGCCATGGACGAGGAATGGACCTGGGCCAACTACCCGATGCACTGGTGCACCCGCAGCGAGATCCGCCAGGTCTCCGACGACGCCCAGAAGATCCACGACGACATCCGCCACGGCCATCTCCTCATCCACGCCCACGCCCACGATGGCCACACAACAGTCGCGGTCGGCACATACCTCCACCGGAACGGCAAGTCCGTCTACCTTCACGGCGAGAACCATCTGCGGCAGGTCGCCGACATTTTCGACTCACCCGCTGCAGCCCTGGTCGCCTTCGAAAAGGCCCACGGCGCCGCCATGCGACCCGGCCCAGCTCCCCTGACCGACACCGAGCAGGACACCGCCCAAGCCCGAACCTCATTCGGCCCACCCACCGCCAGAGCTGAGTCTTCGCGCCCGGAACCGGAAACCGTCCCCGCATACGCGGCCGACGCCGGCAACCACGACGCCCTCCTGGAAACCTTTCTCGAAGATCATCGCGACTGGCAGAAGTGGCGCACCTGGTCCGACGACACGACCCACGCCATCCACGAGGACCAGACCCTGCGCATCGAGCACGTCCACGAAACGCAGGCCCGCGAGACCGCCTGGACCATAGCCGCCTACGAGAGCCCCGTCTCCGACCGCATGTGGGTCCTCACCGCTTCCGGCGCCACCCCTGCCCCGGTGATGCGGGAGCTGCTGAACCAGCTCGCCGACGGTGACGGCTTGGACACAGCCATCGGTACCCCGGTGGACGAGAAAATGGTCACCGCGGCCACGCAGCCGCTATCCGACGCCGGGTGGAAGCACACCGTGGATGGGCGATGGATCCGCTGGACATCCCCCGGCGGTGATGCGGGCATCCGCTTCGACGCCTTCACCGCACAGCACCCGAGCCAGAACCTGGCCACATGGACCGTGTGGGCCGGCTCTGATCCGGACAGCCCCATTTGGACCGTCACCGCGTCTCCGCACACCCCCAGCTCACTGCTGGCGGACCTCACCGAGAACCTCGCCCACGGAATCGGCACGCGCAAGACGCCAAAGACATCCCGGCGCATCGCCACGACAACCACCGTGCCTCCCGGCCTTCCACGGGTCTACAAGCACCAGCCGGTCGGCAGGAGCTTGTGACGACCGGCCCATCGCCCAGCCCGGGGCGCCGGGTGCCGCGAAGGCGACCCGGCGTTTTCGACTGGCTGGGCCCAACTCAAGACTCTCGTACCGCCAACGGCGCACTTCAAGTCCCCTTCTCCCACCGCTATGGCGACAGAGCACAGCACTAGAAGGACGGCCTGGACGACCACGGAGCACGCCGACAGATGTTTCAGCGCATCCCCGCCCACAGACGCGCTGACGCGAGCCACCAATGACTGGGGCACGGCCGCGCAACATAGCGCGGGATCGCCGGTTAGCCAAACCGGCGATCCCGCGCATCATTGATAGTCCACCGCCACGTCCCACCCACACGTCGAAAGGCGCCACCCCACGACTGCAGAGCATCCACGAAGCAGCCACGGCCAAGAGGCCGGCAAGCGATCACGCCGCCGCGTAGCTCAACCGGAACAGATCCTGCGCCCGCTCTACGTCCCTCGGTGTACGGAGCTGGACCTCAAGATCGCCCGTCCCGTGGTGACCGAGCCCAGACACGTCCCGGGTAAAACCCGGAACGAGGTTCACGTCCGCCGGGTCGACCTTCAGGTAGACCAGCAGCTTGCTCCGTTGCGGCGGACACAGGCAGGCGAAGTTCCGCAGGCGCTGGTACGCCCGGTACTGCTTGCGATCCACGCGGTTCACGCCGTCTCCGAGCCCGAGCAGTACCTCGTCGACCGCGCCCGCCAGCTCCATCATCGCCGTCTTCCGGACGTCCGCCGCGGCGTGGGTGACAGAGGGACGCCGCGCCCGGCGTGACACTTGCGTGTCGCCGCCCACCGAGGCCACGGTCTCAAGGCCGAGCAGGTCGCTGCCGAAGAGTCGGTAGCGGACCAGGTCGATCGAGCGCCGGTGCTCACGCACGGCATGCACGTCGTAGCGAGTGAAGTCGCCGGCGATGCAGATGAGGCGCGGGCCGCTCCATAGCACCTGGGACGCGGCCGTCACCCCGAGCCGGTCGCGGACCAGGCGCTCGAACTCAGCCCGGTGATCCATCAGCCAAGCCAGGTAGAACAGGCCCTGATGGATCACACCGGCATCTGTGCCGCGCTTGTACTCGACGATGACAGGCGACCCGTTCTCGTCCAGCCCTAGCGAGTCGATCCGACCTCCGTGGACCTGTCCGGTGCGGTGCTCGCTCGCCAGGAACCGCACCCCCAGCAGCATCTCCATGTGCGCCTCGACAAAACCCTGCACATCCGCCTCGACATCAGCAAGATGCGGCGTGACCTCGGTCACGCCGCCTTTTGTGTTGAACAGCTTCAGGCCCGACACCTTCCCCTCCTCGGCTCAGAGTTCATCAACGCCGAGTGAGCACAGGTTTGTTTCCGTGAGCGGCCTCGCGGCCGTGAAAGAAGTGTGTGCGGATCGCTCGACCGCGCACTGTTACCCCTCTTCACGACTGCCGCCACAGGGTCTTGAGGAGCCTCTCCAGGATCCAGCACCGATCCAGCACCGTGCGGGTGATGAGGGGTGACGACAGGTGACGAGGGGTCAGATTATCCAGCACCGATCCAGCACGGGAAAAAACTAGGGGCCCGACTCCGAAGAGTCGGACCCCATCTGACCTGCAGGTTTGCCAGATCATCGACGTGGTGGTATGTCACCCGCTACACATTGAAGCGGAACTCCACGACGTCCCCGTCCTGCATCACATAGTCCTTGCCCTCCATGCGCGCCTTGCCCTTGGCGCGGGCCTCCGCGACCGAGCCGGTCTCGACGAGGTCCTCGAAGGAGACGATCTCCGCCTTGATGAAGCCCTTCTGGAAGTCGGTGTGGATCACACCGGCCGCCTCCGGGGCCGTGGCGCCCTTCTTGATCGTCCAGGCGCGGGCTTCCTTCGGGCCTGCCGTGAGGTAGGTCTGGAGGCCCAGGGTGTCGAAGCCGACGCGGCCGAGGGTGGCGAGGCCGGGCTCTTCCTGGCCCATGGACTGGAGGAGTTCGAGGGCCTCCTCGTCGTCCAGCTCGATCAGCTCGGACTCGATCTTGGCGTTGAGGAAGATGGCCTCCGCCGGGGCGACCAGGGCGCGCTGCTCGTTCTTGAAGTCCTCGTCGACCAGCTCGTCCTCGTCGACGTTGAAGACGTACAGGAAGGGCTTCGTCGTGAGCAGGTGCAGCTCGTGGAGCAGGCGGCCCTTCTCGGTGCCGGCGGTGATGCCCCGGGAGAAGAGGGTGTCGCCCGCTTCCAGGATCTTCTGGGCCTCCTCGACGGCGGCGAGGACCGCGACCTTGTCCTTCTGGAGGCGGGACTCCTTCGTCAGGCGCGGTACGGCCTTCTCGACGGACTGGAGGTCGGCGAGGATCAGCTCGGTGTTGATCGTCTCGATGTCGTCCTTCGGCGAGACCTTGCCGTCGACGTGGACGACGTTCTCGTCCTTGAAGGCCCGGATGACCTGGCAGATGGCGTCGGACTCGCGGATGTTCGCGAGGAACTTGTTGCCCAGGCCCTCGCCCTCGCTCGCGCCCCGCACGATGCCCGCGATGTCGACGAAGTCGACGGTGGCGGGGAGCAGCTTCTGCGAGTTGAAGATCTCGGCGAGCTTGTCCAGGCGCGGGTCGGGGACGCCCACGACGCCGACGTTCGGCTCGATGGTGGCGAACGGGTAGTTGGCCGCCAGCACGTCGTTCTTGGTCAGGGCGTTGAACAGGGTCGACTTACCGACATTCGGCAGGCCGACGATTCCGATCGTGAGCGACACTTTGGCGACTTCCTGAAGTGAGGAGAGGGGGCTGTGCGGGCGGGCCGCGCGTGGACCCGATTCTCCAGTTTACGGGCGGGGCGGCGCTGCCCGTCACGGGTGCGGGGGCGGGACGGTCCCGGGGCCGAACGGTTGTCTTTCGGCCGTGTGGCATCGAACGCAAGGCCAAGGTCATCCAAAGGGCGTGTCCCGCACCCGCGAGGGGCCGTCCCGCGACCTAGGTTGTCGGGGTGGAGCAGCACAGGACACGTACCCCGCAGCGCAGGCAGCCCTCCCCGGCCCCGCCCGCCCCGCCCGTCGGCCTCGGCGAGGCCACGGCGGCGGCCGGATATCCGGTGTCGGTGGCTGTCGCCCCCGCGCCGGCGACGGGGCAGGGGGTCTCCGGGCCGCGGGCCGGTGGCGTCGCGCCCGTGGTGCTGGCACTGCGCCGCTTCCCCAACCCCAGGCTGACCGGCATCGGCGCCGGGCTCTTCGCGGCCCTGACGATGTTCCTGCTGGCCTGCCTGGACCGGCTGCTACTGGGCGCCTCCGAGACGGTGTACGGGGTGCTGTTCCTGCTGGTCAGCGCCCTGACTGCCTACTGGGTGCGGCCCGCCGACCTGGTGACCGCCCCGATCATCGTGCCCATCGCCTTCGCGGTCGGCGTGATCCCCGTCGCCGGGGGCACGGGCGGCTTCGGCGGGCAGACCATGGCGGTCGTGACCGCGCTCGCCGTCCATGCCGGCTGGCTGTACGGGGGCACGCTCATCGCCGGTCTGATCGCCTCCGTGCGGAAGGTCCGGCAGATGCGGGAGCGGCAGCGGCACCTGGTCAGGGCCGACCGCGCCGCCGCCGCCCGCCGCCCGCGTCCGTAGGGCCACCGGGGTCACTGCCCGCCGCATGCGGACGTAGAGCCACCGAAGCCACTACCCGGCGGCCCGGGGTCGCTGCCCCGCCGCATGCGTACGGGGTCACTGCCCGGCGCCCCGGGGCACGGGTTACTTGCCGGCGCCCCGCGTCACTTCCCCGCAGCCGCCATGGCCGCGCCCACGATGCCCGCGTTGTTCTGCAGCTCCGCCGGGACCATCTCGGCCCGTACGTGTTCGATCAGCGGCAGAAACTTCTCCGCCTTGCGGCTGACGCCGCCGCCGATGATGAAGAGCTCGGGCGAGAACAGCATCTCCACGTGCACCAGGTACTTCTGCACCCGGTGCGCCCAGTGCTGCCAGCTCAGGTCCTCGTCCTCCTTGGCCTTCGTGGAGGCGCGCTTCTCGGCGTCGTGGCCGTGCAGCTCCAGGTGGCCGAGCTCGGTGTTGGGCACGAGATGCCCGTCCGTGAAGACCGCGCTGCCGATGCCCGTACCGAGGGTCAGCATGATCACCGTGCCCTTGCGGTCACGGCCCGCGCCGAAGGTCATCTCGGCGATGCCCGCCGCGTCGGCGTCGTTGAGGATCGTGACGCTCTGCCCGATGCGGTCGCTGAGCAGCGCCCGGGCGTCCGTGTCGATCCAGCCCTTGTCCACATTGGCGGCGGTCCTGGTGATGCCGCCGGTGACGACTCCGGGGAACGTGATGCCGACCGGCCCCTGCCAGTCGAAGTGGCCCACGACCTCGGCCACACCGTCGGCCACGCTCTGGGGCGTGGCCGGGTGAGGTGTCAGTACCTTGTGGCGCTCCCGCGCCAGCTCTCCGCGGTCCAGGTCAACGGGCGCACCCTTGATCCCCGAACCGCCGATGTCCACACCGAAGATCTCCATGCGATCCACGGTACGGGCAGGTGGCGCGTATCACTCCCCGGAGGGGGCGATCCGGCGGAAGCTCCCGGGGCGCCCGGCCGGTTGCCCGGCCTCGATGCCCCGGGGCGTACGCCCGTCCGCCCGGCTGTTCCGCCTATTCGGCGGAGAGCGCGGCGGCCTCGGCGCGCAGGTCGCGGCGGAGTTCCTTGGGGAGGGAGAAGGTGATCGACTCGTCGGCCGTCTTCACCGTCTCCACGTCCGCGTAACCGCGCTCCCCGAGCCATTCCAGGACTCCGTCGACCAGGACGTCGGGAACCGAGGCGCCCGAGGTGAGGCCGACCGTGGTGACGCCTTCCAGCCATGCCTCGTCGATCTCGCTCGCGAAGTCCACCAGGTGGGCGGCAGGCGCGCCCGCGTCCAGGGCGACCTCGACCATGCGGATCGAGTTGGAGGAGTTCTTCGAGCCGACGACGATGACCAGCTCGGCGTCCTCGGCCAGCTTCTTCACGGCGATCTGGCGGTTCTGCGTGGCGTAGCAGATGTCGTCGCTCGGCGGGGAGAGGAGGTTCGGGAACTTGTTCTTCAGCGCCCCGACGGTCTCCATCGTCTCGTCGACGGAGAGCGTGGTCTGGGAGAGCCAGACGACCTTGGACTCGTCGCGGACCTCGACGTTGGCGACGTCGTCGGGGCCGTCGACCAGCGTGATGTGGTCGGGGGCCTCACCGCTGGTGCCGATGACTTCCTCGTGGCCCTCGTGGCCGATCAGGAGGATGTCGTAGTCCTCCTTGGCGTAACGCACGGCTTCCTTGTGGACCTTGGTGACCAGCGGGCAGGTCGCGTCGATCGTGGCGAGCTTGCGCTCGGCGGCCTCGGCGTGGACGGTCGGGGCGACTCCGTGCGCGGAGAACATCACGATGGAGCCCTCGGGCACCTCCGCGGTCACGTCGACGAAGATCGCGCCCTTCTTCTCGAGTGTCTGCACGACGTACTTGTTGTGCACGATCTCGTGGCGGACGTAGACCGGGGCCCCGTACTGCTCCAGGGCCTTCTCGACGGCGATCACGGCGCGGTCCACGCCCGCGCAGTATCCACGGGGCGCGGCGAGCAGGACACGGCGGTTGTCACTGCGGCGCGGAGCGCCTCCGCTGGGGGCGGCGGCGGATGACGGGCTGGGCGTTGCAGTCATGCGTCCCATCGTAAGGCCGTATCGAACAGGCGCCGGATCGACGGGGTCGGGAGACTGAGGCGTAGCGCAGACAGCGACGGAGGGTACATGACCGGCAGCAGGACCAACGAGGGCAGGCTGCACCGCACACTCGGGTTCCGGGACCTGGTGGTCTACGGGCTTCTGTTCATCGCCCCCATGGCGCCGGTCGGCGTGTTCGGCACGCTGGACGCCAAGTCCGACGGGGCCGTGGCACTGGTCTATCTCGTGGCGACCGTGGTCATGGCCTTCACCGCCTTCAGTTACGCGCAGATGGTGCACGTCGCGCCGCTGGCCGGGTCGGTCTTCGCGTACGCCCGCAAGGGGCTGGGGGAAGGGCCCGGGTTCATCGCCGGCTGGATGGCGATGCTCGACTATCTGCTCATCCCGGCGGTCGCCTACCTCTTCTCCGGGATCGCGATGAACGCGCTCGTCCCCGAGGTGTCGCGGTGGGTGTGGACGGCGATCGCGGTCGTGGTGACGACCGCGCTCAACCTCTGGGGCGTCCGGGCTGCGGCCAGGGTGGGCTTCGCGGTGCTCGCCATGGAGATCGTGGTGCTGCTGGTGTTCGTGGTCTCGGCGGTGGTGGTGCTGGCCAGGGACGGGGCGCAGCGCGGCTGGCTGACGCCGCTGACCGGGGACTCCGGGTTCTCGACGACGGCGGTGCTGGGAGCGGTGTCCGTCGCGGTGCTGTCGTATCTGGGCTTCGACGCGATCGCCTCCTTCGCCGAGGAGGTGACGGGCGGTTCGGCGAAGGTGGCGCGGGCCGTGCTGTTCTGCCTGGTGCTCGCCGGGGTGCTGTTCGTGGTCCAGTCGTATCTGGCGGCTCTGCTGGAGCCGGTGAGCTCGGCGGAACTGGCGGCCGATCCGGCGTTGCAGGGCTCCGCCTTCTACGACGCGGTGGACGCCTCGGTCGGGACCTGGCTGCACGACCTGGTGGCCGTGAGCAAGGCGATCGGGGCGGCGTTCGCGGCGCTGGCCGGGCAGGCGGCGGCCGGGCGGCTGGTGTTCGCCATGGCACGGGACGGCCGGCTCCCCTCGTTCCTGTCCCGGGTCGACGGACGGTCCGGGGTGCCCCGGGTCGCGATCGCGGGTGCCGCGGTGGTGACCCTGGTGGCGGCGGTGTGGGCGGCCCGGCGCGACGACGGGCTGGACCATCTGGTGTCGGTGGTCAACGTCGGCGCGCTCACCGCGTTCGTGCTGCTGCACGCGTCGGTGGTGGGCTGGTTCGCCGTACGCCGCATGGAGGGGCCGCCGAGTTGGTGGCGCCATGTGCTGATGCCCGTGGTGGGCGCGGCCATCCTGGTCGCGGTGATCCTGGAGGCGACGACGAGCGCGCAGCTGGTCGGGTTGTGCTGGCTGGGGATCGGGCTCGTGGTGCTGGCGGTGCAGTGGGGGCGGCGGGCGGCGTGACCTTCTGTCCGGGCGGCGGGGCGGCGGGGCGGCGGGCCGCCTGATTGTCGGTCGCGGCCGTTACGCTCGCCCGTATGGCTCTCACTACGTCCCCGGAAGCCCCGCTGCCCGTCGGCGACGTGTCACGCCTGATCGGCGGCTGGATCGACCGGCTCGGCGCGGTCTGGGTCGAGGGCCAGATCACCCAGCTGTCCCGGCGGCCGGGCGCCGGGGTGGTCTTCCTGACGCTGCGCGACCCGTCGCACGACATCTCGGTGAGCGTGACCTGCTTCCGGCAGGTCTTCGACCGGATCGCCGATGTGGTGACGGAGGGCGCGCGGGTCGTCGTCCTCGCCAAGCCCGAGTGGTACGCCCCCCGGGGGCAGCTCTCCCTGCGGGCCACGGAGATACGGCCGGTGGGCATCGGCGAGCTGCTGGTGCGGCTGGAGCAGCTGAAGAAGTCGCTGGCGGCCGAGGGGCTCTTCGCCCTGGACCGCAAGAAGCCGCTGCCGTTCCTGCCGCAGCTGATCGGGCTGGTCTCCGGGCGGGCCTCCGCCGCCGAGCGCGATGTGCTGGAGAACGCCCGGCGCCGCTGGCCCGCGGTGCGCTTCGAGGTGCGCAACACCGCGGTGCAGGGTGTGCACGCGGTGAACCAGGTGGTCCAGGCGGTCAAGGAGCTGGACGCGCTGCCCGAGGTGGACGTGATCGTCGTCGCCCGCGGCGGCGGCAGCGTGGAGGATCTGCTGCCGTTCTCGGACGAGGAGCTGATCCGCACGGTGGCCGCGTGCCGTACGCCGGTGGTCTCCGCCATCGGGCACGAGCCCGACTCGCCCCTGCTCGACCTGGTGGCCGATGTGCGGGCGTCGACGCCGACGGACGCGGCGAAGAAGGTCGTACCGGACGTGGGCGAGGAGCTCGACCGCGTGCAGCAGCTGCGGGACCGGGCGCTGCGGACCGTCCGGGGGCTGATCGACCGCGAGGAGCGGGGGCTGGCGCAGGCGCTGGGCCGCTCCTCGATGGAGCGGCCGCAGCGGATGGTGGACGAGCGCGAGGCGGAGGTCGACGCGCTGGTGGGGCGCAGCCGCCGCGTGCTCGGCCATCTGCTGGACCGCGCCGACTCCGAGCTCGCCCACACCCGGGCCAGGGTGGTCGCGCTGTCGCCCGCGGCGACGCTGGAGCGGGGTTACGCGGTGCTCCAGCGGCCGGACGGCCATGTGGTGCGCTCCCCCGCGGATGCCGGGGTGCCGGGCGGCGAGCTGCGGGCGCGGGTCTCGGAGGGCGAGTTCACCGTACGGGTCGCGGAGTGAGGGGCCCGTACTGTCGGAGCCCCCGCATAGGGTGGAAGGCATGACGGACGACGGGACGACGACGGCTGCCGCGACGGGCACGCTCGGCTACGAGCAGGCGCGGGACGAGCTGATCGAGGTCGTACGCCGCCTGGAGGCGGGCGGCACGACGCTGGAGGAGTCGCTGGCCCTGTGGGAGCGCGGCGAGGAGCTGGCGAAGGTGTGCCGGCACTGGCTGGAGGGCGCGCGCGCCCGGCTGGACGCGGCGCTCGCCCGCCCCGAGGAGCCTGCTGCGGACGGCGGCGGCACGGACTGAGCAGCGCGCGGGCCGCCTTTTCGGGCGGCCCCGCACGCGCCCTGCAACCCGGGCCCACATGCGCCCTGCGGCTCGTGCCCACACGCGCTCGGCGGGCCGGGCCCCGCGCCCGCCAGGTGATCCGGCCGCGCGAGCGGTTCCGTGCGGCCCGGCCCCGCACGCGGTTCCGTTCGGCCCGTATCCGGCACGCGCAGATGCCCGTGGTCCCGCACGCGCCGACGCCCGGGGTCCACACGCGCCGATGCCCGGGCCCCGCAGGCCCGACGCCCCGGCCCCGCACGCGCCGACGCCCACGGCCCGCAGGCCCGATGCCCCGGCTCAACGAGCGCCCCTCACCCGGCCCCATGTGCGCCCCGTGACCCGGCGCGCTTGTGCCATGGATCACTCCGAGGCCGATTTAGTTGAACCTTAATCTATTTCTCGGTTACGGTGATCACATCGCTTGACCCCCGCATCCATCCGGAAGGTACCCCCCAGATGTCCCTCGTCCTTGACCCCGCCGCCCAGGACCTCCTCTTCCGCGAGGCCCGCACCGCGAACACGTTCACCGACGAGCCGGTGACCGACGAGCAGGTCCAGGCGATCTACGACCTGGTCAAGTACGGCCCCACCGCCTTCAACCAGTCGCCGCTGCGCGTCGTCCTGGTCCGCTCCCCCGAGGCCCGTGAGCGCCTGGTCGCGCACATGGCCGAGGGCAACCGCCCGAAGACCACGACCGCCCCGCTGGTCGCGCTCCTCGTCGCGGACCACGAGTTCCACGAGGAACTCCCGGCACTCCTGCCGCACTTCCCGCAGGCCAAGGACGCCTTCTTCTCCGAGCGCCCGGTCCGCGAGCAGTCCGCCGCGCTGAACGCCGCGCTCCAGGCCGCCTACTTCATCATCGGCGTCCGCGCCGCCGGCCTGGCCGCGGGCCCGATGACCGGCTACGACGCCGCCGGCATCGAGAAGGAGTTCCTGGACGGCGACCACAAGCTGCTCATGGCCGTCAACATCGGCAAGCCGGGCGAGGACGCCTGGTTCCCGCGCCTGCCGCGCCTCTCCTACGACGAGGTCGTCACCACCGTCTGATCCGCACGCTGTACGACAGGAAGGCCCGCGGCGCCGAGCGCCGCGGGCCTTCCTGTCGTCACGGGGCCCTCAGGAGGCCGTCTTCAGCGCGGCGGCCATCTCCGCCAGCCGCTCGGTCGGGGCCGAGCCCGTGACCACCGTGGTGACACCCTCGGCGTGCAGCACGAGGGCGTCGTACTTCGGGCCCTCCCAGCGCTCCCACTCCTGGCCCGCCACCTCATGGGTGCGACCGGTGTTCCTGGCGTTCTGGCTGACCTCGGGGACGTACTTCTTCGCCGGGTTCGTGGACTGCTCCACCGCGACGTACTTGCCGTCGGGGTCGAGGAAGCCCAGGTGCCACCCGGCGCCCGACTGACCCTCGTACGACACGGAGGTCGGCTTCCAGTCCTTCGACAGTCCGGCCGGGGCCGCCACCGGATACGGGGCGGCGCGACGGGCCGTCGCGAGCTCGACCCGGTAGTCGACCGCCTTGATGGGGTCGAGCTTGTCGTCGTGCGGAATGAAGAGGTAGACGACGCCCGCCACTGCGGTGATCACGAGCATCGACAGGAACATGTCCCGGACGGTCTGCTTGCCTCGCATGCTTGCCACGGACTCAATGGTGGCATGAGCCTCCGAGCGCCCCGCCAGCGGGCATCCGCTCATTCGTGACCCGGTCTGCTCATTTTATCGACCTACCGATAGAGTCACAGCACCCTCTTTTCCGGTCGTCGTCGTACAGAAAGGTGCGCTCCGATGTCCGAGCATCATCTGCCGTCCCAGCTCGAGGTCTCTCCGGAGGCCCCCGACCGCAACCTGGCCCTGGAGCTGGTCCGGGTGACCGAGGCCGCCGCCATGGCCGCCGGGCGCTGGGTGGGCCGCGGCGACAAGATCGGCGCCGACGGTGCCGCCGTGAAAGCCATGCGCACGCTCGTCTCCACGGTGTCGATGAACGGTGTCGTCGTCATCGGTGAGGGCGAGAAGGACGAAGCCCCCATGCTGTTCAACGGCGAGCGCGTCGGCGACGGCACCGGGGCCGAGGTCGACATCGCCGTCGACCCGATCGACGGCACCACGCTCAACGCCAAGGGCATGCCGAACGCGATCGCCGTGCTGGCGGCCGCCGACCGCGGGGCGATGTTCGACCCGTCCGCGGTCTTCTACATGGACAAGCTGGTGACGGGGCCCGAGGCGGCGGACTTCGTCGACATCAACGCGCCCGTGGCGGTGAACATCCGGCGCGTCGCGCGGGCGAAGAACTCCACGCCCGAGGACGTCACCGTGGTCATCCTGGACCGCCCCCGCCACGAGGGCATCGTCAAGGAGATCCGGGAGACGGGCGCCCGGATCAAGTTCATCTCCGACGGCGATGTGGCCGGCTCGATCATGGCGGCCCGCGAGGGCACCGGCGTCGACCTGCTGATGGGCATCGGCGGCACGCCCGAGGGCATCATCTCGGCGTGCGCCATAAAGTGCCTCGGCGGTGTCATCCAGGGCAAGCTCTGGCCCAAGGACGAGGCCGAGCGGCAGAAGGCGCTGGACGCGGGCCACGATCTGGACCGGGTGCTGTCGACCGACGACCTGGTCAGCGGCGACAACGTGTTCTTCGTGGCGACGGGGATCACCGACGGTGAGCTGATGCGCGGTGTGCGGTACCGCGCGGAGACGGCGACCACCGAGTCGATCGTGATGCGCTCCAAGTCCGGCACGATCCGGACGATCTCCTCGACCCACCGGCTGTCGAAGCTGCGCGCCTACAGCGCCATCGACTTCGACCGCGCCAAGTAGTACGGGCGCCATGACCGCGTGACCGTGGGGGCCGCCCGGGCAGGGCGGCCCCCACGGTCATGACAGCCATGCCCCCACCGAGCCACGGCCGGCCCCACTCGCGCGCTCAAGCCTCCAGGGCGAGAGCGGAGTCCATGGACGACCAGGACCGGCGCAGGAGCGCCGGCAGTTCGCCCGGTACGCAGTCGGGCAGCCACTCGTCCAGCGTGCAGCGCCAGGCGGCCACGAAGCACTCGGTGAGGAGCCGCAGTTCGAAACGGTTCCCCGTGTCCAGCCGGTGCGCGATCTCGGCCTGGACCTCGGCGCAGTGCCGCAGGGAGTACCCGTCGAGCGCGGGCGAGTCGGCGATCAGCCGGAGGGTGAGCGGGAAGCGCCGGTACCAGTCCTCGTCCATGCGCTCCAGCGTGGTCAGCATCGCCTCGAGAAAGACGTCGGCCAGCCGCCCGGTCCTCTCCATGCGGTCCAGCACGTCCAGGTAGACGTCCCAGAGCTGCCTGGCCGCGGTGTGCGCCACCTCCTCCTTCGACCGGAAATTGCGGAAGAAGGTCCGCCTGGACACCTCCACCTGCTCCAGCAGCGCGTCCAGCGGGGTGCTGTCGAATCCACGTTCGCCGAAGAGTGTGACGGCGGTGTCGGCCAACTCGTGGCGCGTGCGCAACTTCTTGCGTTCGCGCAGCGTGGCGGGCTGTTCAGGGCTGATCACCGGATCGACTCTACCAAGCACGCCGGATGCGCGCATATGCTCTACTGAGGCAAGTGCCACAGTGTGGCACTTCACTCCGCCTCGCGAAGGGGACCTCCTGTGCGCGCACTCGTCGTCGACCACACCTCGCCCGGACATCTGTCACTGACGGATGTCCCCGACCCGCGGCCCGCACCCCACGAGGCGCTCGTGCGGGTCGAGGCGGTCTCGCTGAACTTCGGCGAGGTCCATACCGCGACCGGTCCGGAGTTGCCGGACGGCACCGTGCCCGGCTGGGACGCGGCCGGCGTGGTCGTACGGGCGGCCGCCGACGGCTCGGGCCCGGCAGAGGGAGCGAGGGTCGTCACCCTCGGCGAGGCCGGCTGGGCCGAACTGCGCGCCACACCTGCCACCCTGCTCGGCACCGCGCCGAAGGACGCCGACCCCGGAGCTCTGAGCACCGCACCCGTGGCCGGGCTGAGCGCCCTGCACGTGCTGCGCCGGATGGGCTCACTGCTCGGGCGGCGCGTGATAATCACCGGCGCTTCCGGCGGCGTGGGCCGTTACGCCGTCCAACTGGCCGCCCGTGCGGGCGCAGACGTCGTCGCCATCAGCCGGAACCCGGCACAGGCGGACGGCCTGCGGGCCCTGGGCGCCCACGAGGTGCACCCCGAACCGGCCGCCGTGCGGCAGCCGGTGTCGGCCGTCCTGGACAACGTCGGCGGACAGCACCTCGTCGACGCCTTCGCCTCCCTGTCGGCAGGCGGCACCCTGTTCAGCGTGGGCCGCTCCGCCGAGAGCGACGTGGTACTGCCACCGGATGCCCTGCTGGGCAACGAAGGACGTCACGACAGGTCGATCCGGACCTTCTTCCTCCTCGGCGACCCCACCACCGACTTCTCCGCGGACCTGACCTGGCTGGCCGGAGAACTGGCGGCGGGCCGCCTCGATCCGGGCATCAGCTGGCGCGGCCCCTGGGCTCGCCACTCCGAGGCCGTGCGGCTGCTGCTCGACCGACGGCTCCACGGCAAAGCCGTCCTCGAAGTCGGGTGACGGAGGGTGGCCGGCGGCAGGTGACGGCCGGCGGGCGACAGGAGGCAGGCGACGGGCGGAGGTCAGCCTGCCGCGGCTATGCGCTCCGCCGGGGCCGCCGCCTTGAGCTCCATGTCGCGCCTGCGGCGCCGGGCGAGCACCACGCGGCGTTCGGCGGCGGTCAGGCCGCCCCACACGCCGTAGGGCTCGGGCTGGATGAGCGCGTGCTCCCGGCACTCCACCATCACGGGGCACCTCGCGCAGACCTGCTTCGCCGCCTCTTCGCGGGACAGCCGGGCAGCGGTCGGCTCCTTCGACGGGGCGAAGAACAGCCCGGCTTCGTCCCGGCGGCACACCGCCTCCGAGTGCCAGGGCCCCGCCTGGTCCTCCCGCACGGGGGTGCGCTGGGACGGAACGGCGGCGACCTGCAGGGGCTGATGCGGCGAATGCAGCACGGTCCACTCCTGACGACGGCTTGGGCTTCGTGAGCGCGAGGCGATGCAGCCTTCCCTACCCGCTGTACGCACGCCTATGCACTGAGTGGCGCCGCTGTCGGCCTCGCACAAGGCCGCCGAATCACCATCTGGCCGGAATTCGATTCTTGCCGGCCGGCCGTCGTCAGTGGCCCAGATGCTTGCGCAACTGCTTCTGGAGATTGGCAACGAGCTTTCCACGCTTGGGTTTTGCCTCGACGCTGCCGAGAATCGAATAGCCGTTCACGAAGACGACCGGTGCTTCCGGGTCTGCGGATTCCAGTGTGTCGACCTCGAAATTGCCGAAAATCCCCGTCCCGCTGCCGCGCAGCGAGATGTTCTCGGGCACTTTGATGTCGACACTGCCGAAGAGGGACGTCGCGTTGATGACCGTCAGCCGCTGACCGAACAGCGCCTCGGTCAGATCGATCTCGACGCTGCCGAAGAGCGCGAACGCGTTCGTACGACCGGCGACCCGCCAACGGCCCTTGCGGGTGGAGCCGCTGAAGACGGCGACCAGGTTCTCGGCAGGACCGGCGGGCACGTCGGCCCCGCTCATCCGGTGCGCGGCGGGCTGCTGGGCGGCGCCGCCCTGCACCGGCAGGTCCTGCACCAGGGGCTCCAGCTCGCCGACGGTCTTGGCGCGGTAGACCAGGTCGACCCGCTCGGCGTGCTCCTCGGCGGTCAGCCGGCCCTCGGCCATGGCGTCGCGCAGGATGTCCGCGATCCGGTCGCGGTCCGCGTCGGACGCCCGGATTCCGGTCGGCGCGGGTCCGGTGGGAGCGACGGGCTGCTGAGGCTGCTTCTCGAGGTCCACCGGACCAGCGTACCCAAACGCGATAGATCGCGACTAGTACCCCGGCAGGCCCGCCCCGATCCGCACCGAAGAAATCGAGCCACTCCGGGTGAGCCTTACCTCACAGGTTCGGCCCGTCCATCGCGTTCTACCCTGGTTGCTGCGCTGCCCAAGGGTGGACAGCCGCTGTCGCCGAGTGAGGAATGGCCGTAATGCCAGAGTTTGCGTACTCCGATCTGCTCCCTCTGGGAGAGGACACCACGCCGTACCGGCTGGTGACCGCCGAGGGCGTCTCGACCTTCGAAGCCGACGGCCGTACGTTCCTCAAGGTGGCTCCGGAGGCTCTGCGCACCCTCGCGGCCGAGGCCATGCACGACATCTCGCACTATCTGCGGCCCGCCCACCTGGCGCAGCTGCGCCGCATCGTGGACGACCCGGAGGCCTCGTCCAACGACAAGTTCGTCGCGCTGGACCTGCTGAGGAACGCGAACATCGCCGCCGCGGGCGTCCTTCCGATGTGCCAGGACACCGGTACGGCGATCGTCATGGGCAAGCGCGGGCAGAACGTCCTCACCGAGGGCGGTGACGAGGAGGCCCTCTCGCGCGGCATCTTCGACGCGTACACCAAGCTCAACCTGCGCTATTCGCAGATGGCCCCGCTGAACATGTGGGACGAGAAGAACACCGGCTCGAACCTCCCGGCGCAGATCGAGCTCTACGCGACCGACGGCGGCGCGTACAAGTTCCTCTTCATGGCGAAGGGCGGCGGCTCGGCCAACAAGTCGTTCCTCTTCCAGGAGACGAAGGCCGTCCTCAACGAGGCCTCCATGATGAAGTTCCTGGAGGAGAAGATCCGTTCGCTGGGCACGGCGGCCTGCCCGCCGTACCACCTGGCGATCGTGGTCGGCGGCACGTCGGCGGAGTTCGCGCTGAAGACCGCGAAGTACGCCTCCGCGCACTACCTGGACGAGCTGCCCTCCGAGGGCTCCCCGACCGGCCATGGCTTCCGGGACAAGGAGCTGGAGGAGAAGGTCTTCGAGCTGACGCAGAAGATCGGCATCGGCGCCCAGTTCGGCGGCAAGTACTTCTGCCACGACGTGCGCGTCGTGCGCCTCCCCCGGCACGGCGCCTCGCTGCCCGTCGCGATCGCCGTGTCGTGCTCGGCCGACCGCCAGGCCACCGCGAAGATCACCGCCGAGGGCGTCTTCCTGGAGCAGCTGGAGAAGGACCCGGCGCGCTTCCTGCCCGACACCACGGACGAGCACCTCGACGAGGCCGGTGACGTCGTACGCATCGACCTCAACCGCCCGATGGACGACATCCTCGCCGAGCTGACCAAGTACCCGGTCAAGACCCGGCTCTCGCTGACCGGCCCGCTCGTCGTGGCGCGTGACATCGCGCACGCCAAGATCAAGGAGCGGCTCGACGCGGGCGAGGAGATGCCGCAGTACCTCAAGGACCACCCGGTGTACTACGCGGGCCCGGCGAAGACCCCCGAGGGCTACGCCTCCGGCTCCTTCGGCCCGACGACGGCCGGCCGCATGGACAGCTATGTCGCGCAGTTCCAGGCGGCGGGCGGCTCCAAGGTGATGCTCGCCAAGGGCAACCGCTCCAAGCAGGTCACGGACGCGTGCGACGCGCACGGCGGCTTCTACCTCGGCTCGATCGGCGGCCCCGCCGCGCGCCTCGCGCAGGACTGCATCAAGAAGGTCGAGGTCGTCGAGTACGAGGAGCTCGGCATGGAGGCGGTCTGGAAGATCGAGGTCGAGGACTTCCCGGCGTTCGTCGTCGTCGACGACAAGGGCAACGACTTCTTCACCGAGCCCGCCCCGGCACCGACCTTCACCAGCATCCCGGTGCGCGGTCCCGGCCTGGGCTGACCGTCCCCGGCAGTGATCCCAGGGGTGCCCGGCCGCCGGCCGGGCACCCCTGGGGCGTTTCCGCCGCGTCCGACGCGCCGGAGGCCTCCGCCCGGGTACGTTCCGGTACGGACGGCGCCGGGGGAATACGTGGAACACCCCGCGTGCTCATCTGCATCAGGAGGTTGGAACACATGGACGGATCGGCCGGGGAAACGACGTATCGCGTCGAGCACGACTCGATGGGCGAGGTGAGGGTCCCCGCGCACGCCAAGTGGCGGGCGCAGACGCAGCGGGCCGTGGAGAACTTCCCCATCTCGGGGCAGCGGCTGGAGCGGGCGCACATCGAGGCGCTGGCACGGATCAAGGCGGCCGCCGCCAAGGTCAACGCCGAACTGAAGGTGCTGGACCCGGACATCGCCAAGGCCGTCCAGGAGGCGGCGGCCGAGGTGGCCGCGGGAAAATGGGACGAGCACTTCCCCGTCGACGTGTTCCAGACGGGCTCCGGCACGTCCTCCAACATGAACACCAACGAGGTGCTGGCCACGCTCGCCACCGAGCGGCTGGGGCGCGAGGTCCACCCCAACGACCACGTCAACGCCTCGCAGTCCTCCAACGACGTGTTCCCCTCGTCCATCCACATCGCCGCGACCGCGGCCGTCACCGCGGACCTGATCCCGGCGCTGGACCATCTGGCCGCCTCCCTGGAGCGGAAATCAGCCGAATTCGCGGACGTCGTGAAGTCGGGCCGTACGCACCTGATGGACGCCACGCCCGTCACCCTGGGCCAGGAGTTCGGCGGTTACGCGGCTCAGATCCGGCACGGCGTCGAGCGGCTGCGCTCCTCGCTCCCCCGGCTCGCCGAACTCCCTCTGGGCGGTACGGCGGTGGGCACCGGCATCAACACGCCGCCCGGCTTCTCGGCCGCCGTGATCGCCGAGGTCGCCCGCACCACGGGCCTCCCGCTCACCGAGGCCCGCGACCACTTCGAGGCGCAGGGGGCCAGGGACGGGCTCGTGGAGGCGTCCGGCCAGCTCCGCACCGTCGCCGTCTCCCTCACCAAGATCTCCAACGACCTGCGCTGGATGGCCTCGGGCCCACGCACCGGGCTGGCCGAGATCGCTCTGCCCGACCTCCAGCCCGGCTCGTCGATCATGCCGGGCAAGGTCAACCCGGTCATCCCCGAGGCCGTGCTGATGGTCGCCGCCCAGGTGACGGGCAACGACGCCACGGTCGCCGCGGCGGGGGCCGCGGGCAACTTCGAGCTCAACGTGATGCTTCCGGTGATCGCGAAGAACCTGCTGGAGTCGGTGCGGCTGCTCGCCAACGCCTCCCGGCTGCTGGCCGACCGCACGGTCGACGGCATCACGGCCGACGCCGAGCGCGCCCGGCGGTACGCGGAGTCCTCGCCCTCGGTCGTGACCCCGCTGAACAAGTACATCGGTTACGAGGAGGCGGCGAAGGTCGCCAAGAAGTCCCTGGCCGACGGCACGACCATCCGGGAGACCGTGCTGGCCGGAGGGTACGTCGAGCGCGGCGACCTGACCCGGGAACAGCTCGACGAGGCCCTCGACGTGTTGCGTATGACCCGGCCGTGACCTTTTACGGCGCGTGACGTCGGGGTCGTCCCTAAGATCTCTTCATGACAGCGACGGAAGCGGGTACGGGAGCAGGCACCGGGGCGGGTGCGGGGGACGGCGGGCGCTGGGCACCGGGAGACCGGATCCTGTGGCGTTACCGGGCCAACGGCGGGCCCGGGGCCGAGGGTGGCGACGCGGTGCACATCTGCCGGCCCGTCACCGTCGTCCAGGACACCGACGAGCTGCTGGCCGTGTGGATGGCGTCCGGCACCGAGTGCGTGAGACCCGTCCTCGCCGACGGCACCCAGGTGCACGCCGAGCCGCTGGCCACCCGCTACACGCGCCCGCGCACGACGGTGCGCTCGCGGTGGTTCGGCTCCGGCGTGCTCAAGCTCGCCCGGCCGGGTGAACCCTGGTCGGTCTGGCTCTTCTGGGACCGCGGCTGGCTCTTCCGCAACTGGTACGTCAACCTCGAGGAGCCCCGCTCACGCTGGTCCGGAGGGGTGGATTCCCAGGACCATTTCCTCGACATCTCCGTGCGCCCCGACCACAGCTGGGAGTGGCTGGACGAGGACGAGTTCGCCCAGGCGCAGCGGGTCGGGCTGATGGACGCGGCCACCGCCGCGCGGGTGCGCGAGGCCGGTCTGGCGGCCGTCGAGGTGATCCAGCGCTGGGGCCCGCCGTTCAGCGACGGCTGGGAGCACTGGCGGCCCGACCCCCGGTGGCAGGTGCCCCCACTGCCGGATGACTGGGACCGCACCCCTGCCCCCGCGCCGTCGTGAGACCCTTGATGCACCCCAGGGGGGCAAACGTAGGATCGCCCTCCATGAACCGCTGCGCCGGACACTCCACCGGACCGCTTCACCGCAACCGGCGTGAACGGCCAGGGAACTGACCACCAGTCACCAGATGTATCGCTTGAGTCACACCGGTCACGAAGCCGGGTGGACACGCGGTCGGACGAACCACTACGAGGGGGTGGAGACGTGCTCGCCTTCCGCTGCCCCGTCGCCGGGAGACGCCGCGCCGGGCCCCCGGGCGGCCGTTCGGTTTCGGCCCCTTTTCCGAGGGCATCCGGTGACAGCCGTTGTTCTCATCGCGCTCGCCGGGGCACAGTGGCGCCCCACAAGGTGATTGCCTCATACAACCGGCCCGGACGGACGGAACCCCACGCGTGACGGAGCATCCCACCTCCCACGAAGGCCGGCAGCCCCTCGCTGCGCGGCCGCAGGAACGCGCCCGGCCCCGGCAGCAGGAGGCCCCGCCGGGCGCCGCTGCCACCGCCGCGATCCCCGGCCCCTCCCGGGTACCCGGCACGGCCGCCAACGCGGC
The DNA here is from genome assembly GCF_053593715.1 of Streptomyces sp. NPDC002125. Lineage (NCBI taxonomy): Bacteria > Bacillati > Actinomycetota > Actinomycetes > Kitasatosporales > Streptomycetaceae > Streptomyces > Streptomyces sp. NPDC002125. The sequence continues at coordinate 21,407 of NZ_JBSFDD010000043.1, forward strand.
GAACCCGGTCCCGAACAGCGCGCCCGTGCCGGGCACGGACCCCGCCGCACCCGGAACCGACCCCCAGGCGGTCAGCCGACGCGAGGGCGACCGGCTGCGGTTCGTCGGCGCCGCGACGCGCCGGATCGCCCGGGGCATAGACCTGGACGAGATCGTGCTGGGTCTGTGCAGGGCAAGCGTGCCCACGTTCTCCGACGCCATACTCGTCTACCTCCGCGATCCGCTCCCGGTGGGCGACGAGCGGCCCGTCAGCCCCTTCGTGCTGCGGCTGCGGCGTACCGACAGGCTGCGGCTGACCGACGAGGAGAGCGACAGCGGGCCGGAGGGCGAGCGGCTGCGGCTGTCCGTCACCGATGCCCAGGCGGGGCTGCTGCCCGCCGCCGACCTCTGCGAGATCCGGGCGGGCGGCGCGCTCGCCGAGGTGCTGCGCGGGGTGCGGCCGGTCTTCGGGGACTCCGCCGCGGCCCGTGTCGCCCTGCCGGAGCTGCTGGGGGCGGGCCATGCCGTGCCCACCGGCCACCGCGCGATCCTGGCGCCGCTGCGCGGCAGGCGCCGGGTGATCGGCGCCGCCGTCTTCCTGCGCGGCACGGAGCGCCCCCCGTTCGAGGCCAACGACCTCCTGGTCGCGGCGCAGCTGGCCACGCACACCGCGCTCGGCATCGACAAGGCCGTGCTGTACGGCCGCGAGGCCTACATCGCCGACGAGCTCCAGCGCACGATGCTGCCGGATTCACTGCCCCAGCCCACCGGCGTACGCCTGGCTTCGCGCTATCTCCCGGCCGCCGAGACGGCCCGGGTCGGCGGGGACTGGTACGACGCGATCCCGCTGCCCGGCAGCAGGGTCGCCCTGGTCGTCGGTGACGTGATGGGCCACTCCATGACGTCCGCGGCGATCATGGGCCAGCTGCGCACCACCGCCCAGACCCTGGCGGGCCTCGACCTGCCTCCGCAGGAGGTCCTGCACCATCTGGACGAGCAGGCGCAGCGGCTCGGCAGCGACCGCATGGCGACCTGCCTGTACGCGGTGTACGACCCGGTCGCGCACCGGATCACCATCGCCAACGCGGGCCATCCGCCGCCCGTTCTGCTGCACCTGGGCGGCCGTGCCGAGGTGCTGCGGGTGCCGCCCGGGGCGCCGATCGGGGTGGGCGGGGTCGACTTCGAGGCCGTCGAACTGGACGCGCCGGCCGGGGCCACGCTGCTCCTGTACACGGACGGCCTGGTGGAGTCCCGGATGCGCGACGTCTGGACGGGCATCGAGATCCTGCGGGAGCGGCTCGCGGCCACCGCGCAGCTGACCGGGCCCGATCATTCGCCGCCGCTGGAAGCGCTCTGCGACGACGTGCTGGACATGCTCGGCCCGGGCGACCGGGACGACGACATCGCGCTGCTGGCCGCCCGCTTCGACGGGATCGCGCCCAGCGATGTCGCGTACTGGTATCTGGAGCCGGAGGACGCGGCGCCGGGCCGGGCCCGCAGGCTGGCCCGCAGGGCGCTCGGCCGGTGGGGTCTGGACGACCTGTCGGACGAGGTGGAACTGCTGGTCAGCGAGGTGGTGACCAACGCCGTGCGGTACGCGGAGCGACCGGTGACGCTGCGGCTGCTGCGTACGGACATCCTGCGCTGCGAGGTCGGGGACGACTCCCCGCAGCTGCCCAGGCAGCGGCGGGCGCGGGAGACCGACGAGGGCGGGCGCGGGCTGTTCCTGGTGAACCGGCTGGCCAGGCGGTGGGGGGCGACGCGGCTCTCCACCGGCAAGGTGGTCTGGTTCGAGATGGCCACTCCGTAGGGGCCCGGGCCTGCCGTTGGGCCAGGGCCGGCTGTGAGGGGCCCGGGCCGTGGGCGCCCGCCCGCTGATGGGCGTCCACGCCGGGGCGCGCTGATGGGCGTACACGCCGGGGCGTCCGCACCCCTGGGGCGATTCGTCCTGTCCTCGGTGGATTCACGTGTTGCCGACATCGTGTCGGCGGAGTTGACTTCATTCGTGAACGAAGCGACCTGACCGATACCCCCCACTCCGACGGGAGGACGCTCGTGACCGAGGAAGCCCAGAAGGTTCCGTACACCACGAACAACGCCGGGATCCCGGTGGAGAGCGACGAACACTCGCTCACGGTGGGATCGGACGGCCCGGTGCTGCTCCAGGACCACTACCTGATCGAGAAGATGGCCCAGTTCAACCGTGAACGGGTCCCCGAACGGGTGGTCCACGCCAAGGGCTCCGGCGCCTACGGCACCTTCGAAGTGACGAACGATGTCAGCCAGTTCACCAAGGCGGACCTCTTCCAGCCGGGCAGGCGCACCGAGATGCTGGCCCGCTTCTCCACGGTCGCCGGCGAGCAGGGTTCGCCCGACACCTGGCGCGACCCCCGTGGATTCGCACTGAAGTTCTACACCGAGCAGGGCAACTACGACATGGTCGGCAACAACACGCCGGTCTTCTTCGTGCGTGACCCGATGAAGTTCCAGGACTTCATCCGCTCCCAGAAGCGCCGCCCCGACAACGGCGTGCGCGACCACAACATGCAGTGGGACTTCTGGACCCTGTCGCCGGAGTCCGCCCACCAGGTCACCTGGCTGATGGGCGACCGGGGCATCCCGAAGACCTACCGCCACATGAACGGCTACAGCTCGCACACCTATATGTGGGTGAACGCGGGCGGTGAGCGGTTCTGGGTGAAGTACCACTTCAAGACCGACCAGGGCATCGACTTCTACACGCAGGACGAGGCCGACGCGATGGCCGGGATCGACGGCGACGTCCACCGCCGCGATCTGTTCGAGTCGATCGAGCGGCGCGAGTTCCCGAGCTGGACCCTGAAGGTCCAGATCATGCCGTTCGAGGACGCGCCGGACTACCGGTTCAACCCGTTCGACCTGACCAAGGTGTGGCCGCAGGGCGACTACCCGCTGATCGAGGTCGGCCGGATGACGCTCGACAAGAACCCCGAGGACTTCTTCGTCCACATCGAGCAGGCCTCGTTCGAGCCGTCGAACATGGTGCCCGGCATCGGTCCGTCGCCGGACAAGATGCTGCTCGGCCGGCTCTTCTCGTACCCGGACACCCACCGGTACAGGATCGGGCCGAACTACCAGCAGCTGCCGCCGAACCGGCCGCGCTCGGCCGTGCACTCGTACGCGAAGGACGGGCCCATGCGGTACGAGCCGTCGCGCACGGGCGCCGTCTACGCGCCGAACTCGTACGGCGGCCCCGCCGCGGACACCGAGCGCTACGGCGACCCGGCGGGCTGGGCCACGGCGGGCGAGATGGTCCACGAGGCGTACAAGCTGCGCAGCGCGGACGACGACTGGGGCCAGCCGGGCACGCTGGTGCGCGAGGTCATGGACGACGCGGCGCGTGAGCGGCTCGTCCGCAACATCTCCGGCCATCTGCTGGACGGGGTGAGCAAGCCGGTCCTGGAACGTGCGCTGCAGTACTGGCGCAACGTGGACAAGGACGTCGGCGACCGTGTCGCGAAGAAGGTCAACGGCGGCTGACGCCGGACGCACGTGAGGGGCGGGTGCCGGCCGGCACCCGCCCCTCACGGGTCGTGTCGCTACTGCCCGAAGAGTCCCTCGGCGCCCGGCCGCTCGCCGGGCGGCTGGTCCCCGTCGTCGGGGTCCTTGGTCGTGCTGGGCACGCCGCTCGGCGTCGTGGAGGGGGTCTCGCTCGGCGTCTCCACCGGCGGCGACTCCTCGCCGGGCGTCTCGCTCGGCGTCGCGGAGGGGGTCTCCGGCTCCTCGGACGGGGTCTCGGACGGTTCGGCCGTCTCGGTCGGCTCGGCCGAGGGCGTCTCGGTCACGGCCGTCTCGCCGCGCTCGACACCCTCCAGGTCGAAGGTGGCGTCCGAGCCGCCGCCGAGTGCGCCGAGCGTGTAGTCGGCCCAGATCCTCGCGGGGAATCCGCCACCGTTGGCCCGGCCGGAGTTCGCCGTGCCGGTCAGGCTGACCTGGCCGCCGCCCTCCTTGGTGGACTCGCCGAACAGGGCCACCGCGGTGGCCAGCTCCGGGGTGTAGCCGGTGAACCAGGCGGCCTTGTTGTTCTCCGAGGTGCCGGTCTTGCCCGCGGCGTCGTAGGCGGAGGTGTTGGCCTCACGGCCGGAGCCGACGTCGACGACCTCGGTCAGGGCCTTCGTCACGGTGTCGGCGGACGCCCTGCTGATCACCTGGCCGCCCACACCGTCGACCGGCTCCATGGTCCGGTCGCGGTTCGAGGCGGACTTCACGATGGTCGGGGTGACCTTCTTGCCGTGGTTGTCGAGGGTGGCGTAGACCCCCGCCATGTCCCAGGTCGACGCGTTCATGGTACCGAGCGTGATCGCGGGCCGTTCGGGGAAGTTCTTGTCGGGCACGCCGAGGGCGAGCGCGGTCTTCTTCACGGCGCTCGGGGTGACGTCGACGACCATCTGCGCGAAGACGGAGTTGATCGACTTGTCCATGGCCCGCTGGACGGTCGGGTTGTCGTAGCTGACGTCGTCCTCGTTCTCCGGGGCGAACGGGGTGTCGCTGCCGACGACCGGGCGCTTGCTCGTACCGTCGTAGACCGTGTTCAGGCCGATCAGGTCGCCGTTCTGGGTGGTCGAGCCGTTCTCCAGCGCGGAGGCGAGCACCAGCGGCTTGAAGGTGGAGGCCGGCTGGTAGTCCTGGCGGGTGGCATTGTTGTACCAGTGCTCGGTGGCGCCGACGCCGCCGTACATCGCGACGACCTTGCCGGTCTTCGGGTCCACGGAGGTGGCTCCGGCCTGGACGGTCGCGTCGACCTTGTTCTTCTTGCGGTCGAGCTGGCTCTCCAGCTCGCGGTCGACCGACTTCTCCAGCTGCTTCTGCTTCTTCTTGTCGATGTTGAGGGTGATCGTCCAGCCGCCGGCCTCCCGCATCTCCTCGGTGATGCCCTGCCGCTCCATCTCCTGGTTCGCGGCCTCGACGAGGTAGCCGGTCTGGCCCTCCATGCCGGGGGCGGCCTTGGGGGCGTCCGGGACGGGGAACTTCATCGTGTCCCGCTCCGCCTGGTCGAGCCAGCCCTCGTCGACCATGTTGTTCAGGGTGTAGGCCCAGCGCTCCTTGACCAGCTTCTTGCCGGTCGGGGAGGCGACCGCCCAGTCGTACTGGCTGGGGGCCTGGAGGAGGGCCGCCAGATAGGCGCCCTGGGAGGTGTCGAGATCCTTGGCGTCGACGCCGTAGTACGCCTGGGCCGCCGCCTGGATGCCGCTCGCGCCGCGCCCGTAGTACACCGTGTTGAGGTACCCGGCGAGGATGTCGTCCTTCTCCATGCGCTGGTCGACCTTGAGCGAGATCACCAGCTCCTTGAGCTTGCGGGTGACCGTCTGGTCCTGCGTGAGGTAGTAGTTCTTCACGTACTGCTGGGTGATCGTGGAGCCACCCTGCTTGCCCTTGCCGGAGAGCGTGTTGAGCAGGCCGCGGGCCGTGCCCTTGAGGTCGACGCCCTGGTCCCGGTAGAAGGACTTGTTCTCGGCGGCGACGAAGGCGTGCTGGACGCTCTTCGGCACGACGCCGAGGTCGACTATCTCCCGGTTGACCTCCGAATTGCTGCGGGCCAGGAGCGTGCCGTCGCTGTACTTGTAGACGTTGCTCTGCTTCTCGGCCTGGGCGTTGGCCTCGGGCACGTCCACGTACACGTAGAGCACCGCGAAGGCACCCATCCCGAGCAGGCAGAGTCCGAAGAAGGTGCCCAGGATCTTCCGCCAGGTGAAGAGCCCGCGTATGCCGCCGCTCCTGGCGCCCCGGCGCGCTCCCCGCCCCTGGGCTCGTCGCGCATCCGCTCGACCCATCGCTGTGGTGCTCCCGTTCTTCCGCTCGTACCGCTCCGGTCAGACCTGCCAGCTAACACCGAAAGCCCGGACAAATGGCAAGCGATCCGGTCTTTTCCGGACGTGAGAATCAGCACCCGGTCCCTAAGGAACCGACTCGCGAAGGGTGCGCAAGGTTGCGAGATCCGTTAATGTGAAATCACATTGCTAGCGCGGCGCTATGCCGTACGAAACGGGGGACCCATGTCCGCACCACACGACCTTCCCGGCACCACCGGCCCCGGCGCCGACCTGGCCCCGGATGCGCCCGAGATGCCCGAACCGCAGGTCAGGGAGACGACCGCCCACTCCATCCCGGGTGGCCTCGGGCTGCTGCTGACCGTCCTCGGAGTGTTTCTCGGCGTGGCCCTGGCCATCGTCGGCGGCGTCCTCGGCTCGAACGGGCACAACGGCGCGGGCATCCCGCTCTTCATCCTCGGACTGCTCCTGGTGATCGCCTCCTTCTTCTGCATGAGCGGTGTGAAGATGGTCGCTCCGGGCGAGGCACGGGTCATCCAGCTCTTCGGGCGTTACGTCGGCACGATCCGCGCGGACGGCCTGCGGTGGATCAACCCGCTGACGTCCAGCCGCAAGATCTCCACCCGGGTCCGCAACCACGAGACGGCCGTCCTGAAGGTCAACGACGCCTACGGCAACCCGATCGAGCTCGCGGCGATCGTCGTCTGGAAGGTAGAGGACACGGCCCAGGCGCTCTTCGAGGTCGACGACTTCCTGGAGTTCGTCGCCACCCAGACCGAGGCCGCCGTACGGCACATCGCGATCGAGTACCCGTACGACGCCCACGAGGAGGGCGGCCTCTCCCTGCGGGGCAACGCCGAGGAGATCACCGAGAAGCTCGCGGTGGAGCTCACCGCGCGGGTGCAGGCGGCGGGCGTGCGCATCATCGAGTCCCGTTTCAGCCACCTCGCGTACGCCCCCGAGATCGCGTCCGCGATGCTCCAGCGGCAGCAGGCCGGCGCTGTCGTGGCGGCCAGGCAGCAGATCGTCGAGGGCGCGGTGGGCATGGTCGAGATGGCGCTGACCCGGATCGCCGAGCAGGACATCGTCGAGCTCGACTCCGAGCGGAAGGCGGCGATGGTCAGCAACCTGATGGTGGTGCTGTGCGGCGACCGCGCGGCGCAGCCGGTCCTGAACACGGGCACGCTCTACCAGTGACGGACGAGACGACGCCTCCCCCCGGCGGCGAGCGGCCGGCCCGGCGCGGCCCCGCGCGCAAGCAGATGCTGCTGCGCCTGGACCCGGCGGTGCACGACGCGCTGGCCCGGTGGGCCTCGGACGAGCTGCGCAGCGCGAACGCGCAGATCGAGTTCCTGCTGCGGCGGGCGCTGGCCGAGGCGGGCCGCCTGCCGGGGGGCACGGCCCCGATCCCGAGGCGGGGGCGGCCCCCGAAGACCCCGCCCCCCGAGGTCCCGGAGCCCCGGGAGTGACGCGGGCCGGGGGTTCTTGAAGGCCTCGGGGAGGGGGACCTTCGAGGACCCCCGCGAGGCGGGCCCCCGGGAGCCCTCCGACCCGTATACACGCCAGGTATACACACCGTGTACAGTGCCTCGCATGTCAATCGGTCACACCCTCCTCGGGCTCCTGGAGTCCGGCCCCCGCCATGGTTACGACCTCAAGCGCGCCTTCGACGAGAAGTTCGGGCACGACCGGCCGCTGCACTACGGCCAGGTCTACGCGACCATGTCCCGCCTGCTCAAGAACGGGCTCGTCGAAGTCGACGGGGTCGAGACCGACGGAGGGCCCGAGCGCAAGCGGTACGCCATCACCGACGCGGGCATCACCGACGTCGCCACCTGGCTCGCGCAGCCCGAGAAGCCCGAGCCGTACCTCCAGTCGACCCTCTACACGAAGGTCGTCCTCGCCCTGCTCACCGGCCGCAGCGCGGCCGATCTGCTGGACGCCCAGCGGTCCGAGCACCTGCGCCTGATGCGCATCCTCACGGACCGCAAGCGCAAGGGCGACCTCGCCGACCAGCTGATCTGCGACCACGCCCTCTTCCATCTCGAAGCCGACCTGCGCTGGCTGGAACTGACCGCCGCGCGGCTCGGCAAGCTCGCCGAGGTGGTCGCCCCGTGACTCCCGAGGGTTCCCTCCTCGTCGCCCAGGACCTGCACAAGGCCTACGGCTCGACCCCGGCGCTGGACGGCGCCTCGTTCTCCGTGCACCCGGGCGAGGTCGTCGCCGTCATGGGGCCCTCGGGCTCCGGCAAGTCGACCCTGCTGCACTGCCTCGCCGGGATCGTCACCCCCGACACCGGCACCATCACCTACGCGGGCCGGGAGCTGTCCGCGATGTCCGACGCCGGGCGCAGCGCACTGCGCCGCAGCGATTTCGGCTTCGTCTTCCAGTTCGGTCAGCTCGTCCCCGAGCTGACCTGCCTGGAGAACGTCGCCCTGCCTCTCCGTCTCGAAGGGGTCAGGCGCAAGGAGGCCGAGCGCACCGCTCTGGGCTGGATGGAGCGCCTGGAGGTCGAGGCCCTCTCCGGCCAGCGGCCCGGTGAGGTCTCCGGCGGCCAGGGCCAGCGCGTCGCCGTGGCGCGCGCCCTGGTCGCCTCCCCCAGGGTGGTCTTCGCCGACGAGCCGACCGGGGCACTGGACTCCCTGAACGGCGAGCGGGTCATGGAGCTGCTCACCGAGTCGGCCAGGTCCGCGGGAACGGCCGTCGTCCTGGTCACCCACGAGGCGCGCGTCGCCGCGTACTCGGACCGCGACATCGTCGTACGCGACGGCCGCTGCCGCGGTCTGGAGTACGCCGTATGACCTGGCTGCGCGATCTCGGCCTCGGCATACGCTTCGCGGCGGCGGGCGGCCGCGAGGGCTGGGCGCGGACCACGCTCACCGCCGTCGGGGTGGGGCTGGGGGTGGCGCTGCTGCTCGTGGCCTCGTCCGTGCCCCATCTGCTGGCGGAACGCTCCCATCGCGACCTCGCCCGCGAGGAGAGCGCGGCCTCCTACCAGGAGAAGGCCTCGCGGTCCGACACCACCGTGCTGCGGATCAGCGCGGAGACCGAGTACAGGGGCAAGGCCGTCGGCGGCTTCCTGATGCGTCCGGAGGGCGCGCACCCGGTGACCCCGCCCGGGGTCGGGGCACTCCCCGCCCCCGGAGAGATGGTGGCCTCCCCCGCCCTGAAGGAGCTGCTGGCCTCGCCCGAGGGCAGCCTCCTGCGGGAGCGTCTCCCGTACCGGATCACCGCGACGATCGGTGACGCGGGCCTGCTCTCCCCCGGGGAGCTGTACTTCTACGCCGGCAGCGGCACCCTGACCTCCGCCACCGGCGGCCATCGGGTCGACGGTTACGGGGACCGGGTCAAGGACGAGCCGCTCGCGCCCGCCCTCGTGGTCCTGGTGATCATGATCTGTGTGGTCCTGCTGGCGCCCGTCGCCATCTTCATCGCCACGGCGGTGCGCTTCGGCGGCGACCGCCGCGACCGCAGGCTCGCCGCCCTCCGCCTGATCGGTACGGACATCCGGTCGACCCGCAGGATCGCCGCGGGCGAAGCCCTGTTCGGCTCGCTGCTCGGGCTGCTCGCGGGAGTGGTCTTCTTCCTCGTGGGCCGCAGGTTCAGCGGCTACGTCGAGGTGTGGAACTACAGCGTCTTCCCGTCCGACCTGGCGCCCGCGCCGTGGATGGCGGCACTGATCGCCGTCGCGGTGCCGCTCTGCGCCGTGCTGGTGACGCTGGTCGCCATGCGCGCGGTGATCGTCGAACCGCTGGGCGTCGTGCGGCAGTCGGCCGGCCGGCCGCGCCGCCTCTGGTGGCGTCTGCTGGTGCCGGTTCTCGGGCTGGCCGTCCTGGGAGTGACCGGCAGGGTGCACGAGGGCGGCTTCGTCGACCCGTACCCCATCGCGGCCGGCGCCGTCCTGGTCCTCGTCGGGCTCGCCCTGCTGCTGCCCTGGCTGGTCGAGGCGTGCGTACGCCCGCTGCACCGGGGCCCGTTGTCCTGGCAGCTCGCCGTCCGCCGGCTCCAGCTGAACAGTGGCGCCGCCTCCCGCGCGGTCAGCGGGATCGCCGTCGCGGTGGCGGGTGCCGTGGCCCTGCAGATGATGTTCGCGGCGATGGGCGACGAGTTCTCGCACATGACGGGACAGGACCCCTCACGCGCCCAGTTCCACACGTACTCGGAGAAGGTCAGCGGGGACGCCGCCGTCCGGACCATCGAGGAGTTCCGGTCCACGAAGGGCGTCGAGGCCGTCATCGGCACGGTCGAGGCGTATGTGACGAAACCCGGGACGTACGAGGAGGACGAGGTCACCCCGACCACCTCCCTCAGCATCGGCGACTGCGCGACCCTGAAGGAGCTGGCCGAGATCCGCTCCTGCGCGGACGGTGACGTCTTCGTCGTCCACCCGAGGGGCGACAAGGAGATGAGCGACTGGATGGACGAGACGGCGCGCAAGGGGAAGGAGATCGAGCTCAACCCGGACATCGGCATGGTGCCGGGCGCGAAGCCGATGCGCTGGACCCTGCCCGCCGACGCCCCGACCGTGACCGCGGCGCCCGACCCGCTCGGCGAGGAGCACTGGGGAATCATGGCGACGGTCGGCGCCATCGACCCGCGCACGCTGCCGAACGCCCAGACCATCGCTCAGATCAAGGTCGACGAGGGCGTGGAGGACGTCGCCGAGTACGTGCGCAACACCGCCGCCCGGATCGACCCGGGCATGCGGGTCGCCACCCTGACCTCGGTGACACGCGACCGCCAGTACGAGAGTGTCCAGACCGGGCTGCGGCTGGGCGCTCTGGCGACCTTGCTCCTGATCGCCGCCTCGATGCTGGTGTCCCAGCTGGAGCAGCTCCGGGAGCGCAGGCGGCTGCTGTCGGTCCTGGTCGCCTTCGGCACCAGGCGGGTCACACTCGGCTGGTCGGTGCTCTGGCAGACGGCCGTCCCCGTGGCCATCAGCCTCCTGGTCGCGGTGGCGGGCGGTGTCGGGCTCGGCGCCGTCATGACGTGGATGCTGGCCAAGACGGTGACGCGGTGGTGGGTGTTCCTGCCGATGGCGGGCGCGGGCGCGGCCCTCGTCCTGGCGGTGACCCTGCTCTCGCTGCCCCTGCTGTGGCGCATGATGCGCCCGGACGGCCTGCGCACGGAGTGAGCACGCGCGGGGTGAGCGCGTCGGCGTACGCGCTCACCCCTCCGCGTGCACCCGCACCGGCAGCGTCCCCAGGGCCCCGCGCAGCGCGGCCGCGAGCTCCTCGAACTCCTCGTGGCGGGCCGAGCCCGTGCGCACGGCCAGGGCGACCCGCCGGGAGGGCGCGGGGTCCATGAAGTACCCCGTGGACAGCGCCTCGTTGCGCCCGGTCTCCACCGTCACCGCCGTACGCGGCAGCAGCGTCACCCCGAGCCCTCCGGCGACCAGCTGCACCAGCGTGGAGAGCCCGGCCGCGGTCGTCGTCACCGGCGTCCCCCGCGTACGCCCCGCCTCACGGCAGATGTCCAGGGCCTGGTCGCGCAGGCAGTGCCCCTCGTCGAGCAGCAGCAGCGGAAGGTCGCGCAGCGTCTCGCGCGGCAGCGCCACACCCCCTGCGAGGCGGTGCTCCTTCTCCATCACGAGTACGAAGTCCTCGTCGAACAGCGGCAGTTCCGTGACCCCGGGCACGCCCAGCGGCACGGCGAGCAGCAGCAGGTCCAGCCGCCCGGCGGCCAGCCCGTCCAGCAGCGAGGAGGTCTGCTCCTCGTGGACCTGGAGGTCGAGCTCCGGGTAGCGGTCGTGGACCAGCCTGAGCACGGTCGGCAGCAGATAGGGCGCCACGGTCGGGATCACGCCGAGCCGGAGTATCCCGGTGAACGGCGCGCGCACCGCCTCGGCCTCCTCCATCAGCTCGCCGAGCGCCTCCAGCACCGCCCGGCTCCGCACCGCGAGCCGCTCCCCGGCGGGCGTGAGCAGCACCTTGCGCGTCGTACGCTCGATGAGCTGGACACCGAGTGCCACCTCCAGCGCGGACACCGCCCCGGAGAGCGCCGGCTGACTCATCCCGATTGCCGCCGCGGCGTCCCGGAAGTGCAGATGCTCCGCCACGGCCGCGAAGGCGCGCAGCTGCGAGAGGCTGGGCTGCTTGCCCCTAATGGCCTGATTTACATACGCCACTGATAGGCACCTCCGATCATCCGGACCAAGTGTAGCTATTTCCGTGATCAATGCACTGTGTGCCAAGGTGGGGACTGTCCAACCCCCAGGAACGCCCCCAAAAGGGGATTTCCTACGCAGCAAGGAGTGCGCGTGCTCACTGTCGGTGACAAGTTCCCCGAGTTCGACCTGACCGCTTGTGTGTCGCTGGAGAGCGGCAAGGAGTTCGAGCAGATCAACCACAAGACCTACGAGGGTCAGTGGAAGATCGTCTTCGCGTGGCCGAAGGACTTCACCTTCGTGTGCCCCACCGAGATCGCCGCCTTCGGCAAGCTGAACGACGAGTTCGCCGACCGTGACGCCCAGATCCTCGGCTTCTCGGGTGACTCCGAGTTCGTGCACCACGCCTGGCGCAAGGACCACCCGGACCTCACCGACCTGCCCTTCCCGATGCTGGCCGACTCGAAGCACGAGCTCATGCGTGACCTCGGCATCGAGGGCGAGGACGGCTTCGCGCAGCGCGCCGTCTTCATCGTCGACCAGAACAACGAGATCCAGTTCACGATGGTGACCGCCGGTTCCGTGGGCCGTAACCCCAAGGAGGTCCTGCGGGTCCTCGACGCCCTGCAGACCGACGAGCTCTGCCCGTGCAACTGGACCAAGGGCGAGAACACCCTCGACCCGGTCGCGCTCCTCTCCGGCGAGTGAGCTGATACGACATGGCACTCGACGAACTGAAGTCCGCCATACCGGACTTCGCCAAGGACCTGAAGCTGAACCTCGGCTCGGTCATCGGCAACAGCGAGCTTCCCCAGCAGCAGCTGTGGGGCACCGTCCTGGCCTGCGCGATCGCCTCGCGCTCGCCGAAGGTGCTGCGCGAGCTGGAGCCCGAGGCCAAGGCCAACCTCTCCGCCGAGGCGTACACCGCGGCGAAGTCGGCCGCGGCGATCATGGCGATGAACAACGTCTTCTACCGCACCCGGCACCTGCTGTCGGACCCCGAGTACGGCAACCTCCGTGCGGGTCTGCGGATGAACGTCATCGGCAAGCCGGGCGTGGAGAAGGTCGACTTCGAGCTGTGGTCGCTCGCCGTCTCCGCGATCAACGGCTGCGGCCAGTGCCTGGACTCCCACGAGCAGGTGCTGCGCAAGGCCGGCGTCGACCGTGAGACCATTCAGGAAGCCGTCAAGATCGCTTCGGTGATCCAGGCGGTCGGCGTGACCCTCGAAGCCGAGGCCGTGCTCGCCGAGTAGTACCCCCGCATACGAGAGGGCCCCGAGGACGACCGACCGTCCACGGGGCCCTTCTCATGTCCCGTTCCGCACCCGCGTCTCACTTCTCCGGCCCGGCTCCCGCATCCGGCCGCCCACCGGTGTCCGCCGCCTCATCGGCCGGGCGGGCACCCGGCGGCGGCGTCGGAGCCATGGCGGAGAGCGCGGTGGCACCGTGCGGCCCCGGCCCGTGGAGATCCGCCTGTGCGTGCCCGTACGAGCGCAGATAGCCGACCACCGTGTTGGTCACCGCGACGAGCGGTACGGCGACGACGGCACCGCCGATGCCCGCGACCATGCCTCCGGCGGCGACGGAGAGCACGACGGCCAGCGGATGGACGCGCACGGCGCGGCCGAGGATGAAGGGCTGGAGGATGTGGCCCTCGATCTGCTGCACGGCGAGCACCACGATCAGCACCATCAGCGCGGTGAACACGCCCTGGGTGACGAGCGCGACGACCACCGCGAGCGCTCCGGAGATGACGGCGCCGACCAGCGGGATGAAGGCGAAGAGGAAGATGAAGACGGCGAGCGGCACCGCCATCGGCACATCGAGGAAGTAGATCCCGAGCCCGATGAAGATCGCGTCGATCAGCGCCACGATGACCGTGCCCCGCACATAGGCGGTCAGCGTCCGCCACGCCCGCGGGCCGGCGCCCGCGACTCCCGGACGGGCCTGGGAGGGCACGAGCTTGAGGACCCACTGCCAGATGCGCTTCCCGTCGTACAGCAGGAAGAGCGTCGAGAACATCGCCAGCAGCAGCCCGGTGAGCACCTCCACCATCACGGTGACGCCCTGGAGGCCGGCCGAGGTGATCTCCTCCGTGTTGGTGCCGATGGTGTCGCTGAGGTTCTTCGCGATGTCGTTGATCTGCGACTCGGTGACATGGAACGGGCTGTCCAGGAGCCAGCGCTTCAGCTCGTCGATACCGTCGCGGACCCGGTCGGAGAGCGTGTCCAGATTGTCCATCACCTGCCAGACGACGAACCAGCCCACCAGCCCCATGACGACGAACCCGAGCACGGCGGTGACCGCGGTCGCCAGGCCGCGCGGCAGCCCGAGGCGCTTGAGCCGTACGACGGTCGGCTGGAGCATCGCGGTCACCAGCAGAGCCGCGGCGAAGGCGAGGACGACCAGCTGCACGGCGCTGATGATCCGCATCAGCACCCAGAGCGTGCCCGCCAGGACCAGCAGCCGCCAGCCCGCCTCCGCCGCCACCCGCATCCCCCAGGGGATCGCGGCAACCGGTTCGGGCCGGGGGGCGGCGACGGCGGGGGCGTAGGAAGGCGGGCGCGGCACCTGGGCGGCGGCCACCGTGGAGAGTGTCGACGAGGACACGTCCTTGGCGGCGTCGACGTCGGCGCGCCGCTCGTCCTCGGCGCGGCGTTCTTCCAGGCGCGCCCCGATCTCGGTCAGTTCGGCTCCCAGCCGACCGAGCCACCCCGGAAGTCTCGACATGGCTTTTCCCTTCCCCCATCCGCTCCCCGCACGCCCCCGGGGGCGGTCCGGGTCCGACCGTACACGCGTGAAGCCCCGCACCGTAGGAGACGGTGCGGGGCTTCACGGAGTTGAGAGCGAACCTCGCGGGGTTCTAGTACCAGTGGTTGGCCTGCCAGAACGACCAGGCGGCGCAAGGGCTGCCGTAGCGGTCGCTGTTCATGTAGCTGAGGCCCCACTTGATCTGGGTGGCCGGGTTGGTCTGCCAGTCCGCGCCCGCCGACGCCATCTTGGAGCCGGGCAGCGCCTGCATGATGCCGTAGGCCCCGGAGGACGGGTTGGTCGCCTTGTAGTTCCAGCCCGACTCGCGCTCCACGATGTTGCTGAAGCACTGGAACTGGTCGGCCGGCATCATGGCGCGAGCCATGGCCTGGACCTCGGCGACGCTGTAGGAGCTCTGCGTCGAGAACGAGGAGGCGCTCCGGACGGAGTCACGGCTCGCGCGATCGGCCGCTTCCTTGGCCTCGCGCTGCTCCTCCAGCTTGTCCTCGGCCGCCTGCTTCTTCGACTTGGCGTCCTTGGCGGCCTGGATGCGGGCCGTCTCCTCGGCCGACTTCTTCGCCGCAGCCTCGGCCGCGGATGCCTGGGCATCGGCCTGCTGCGTCAGCGAAGCGGTCTGCACCTGGGCCTGCTGGCCCGCGGGGATGTCTGCGAGCAGCGTGGTGTCGGCTGCGGCCGCCTCGAAGTTGTTGTCGTCGACAGCGGCAGTGCTGCCCGACGCAACGCCCACGACGGCGCCTACGGTGGTTACCGCCGTGGCAGATGCCACTGCGAACCCCCGGACCGAGATCCGGCTCACACGGTGTCCTTCCAGCATCGCCCGCTTAGGTGACCTCGCGGGCGCAATCGTGCCCCTGACACTGGCCTCCCTACTGCATGGGTCACGGGAGGCACGGGCCCGGTGGGCGGCTTCCTCTCGGAAGCGCCGCGTGGTGCTCGCGGGCGGCATACGGACGGCGATTGTTGAGTTGTGTGGTGCGGGGCGCCTTTGGAGGTGCCCAAGTGCCGTATGCGGGGCCTGACGGAAGCAAGACTCTGCCGGAAGGACACGGCGCGTTGCAATTCTGTGTTGCGTGTGAAAGCTCACACCTCGTTTGGCGCACAACTTTTTCGGAAATGACGGCGCAACACGATGCCGCCCGGCTAAGCTCCTTCGCTCGCCGGGCGGCATCTATGGTGTGTACCGGGTCAGATATGCCCGTCCTCCAGCATTTCGGTCACGAGCGCGGCGATCTGCGAGCGCTCGGAACGGGTGAGGGTGACATGCGCGAAGAGCGGATGCCCCTTCAGTTTCTCGACCACGGCGACGACTCCGTCGTACCGGCCGACCCTGAGGTTGTCCCGCTGCGCCACGTCGTGCGTGAGCACCACACGCGAATTCGCCCCGATCCGGGACAGCACGGTCAGAAGGACGTTCCGCTCCAGGGACTGCGCCTCGTCCACGATCACGAACGCGTCGTGGAGGGAGCGGCCCCGGATGTGGGTGAGCGGCAGGATCTCCAGCATCCCGCGCCCCAGCACCTCTTCGATGACCTCGCGCCCGGCGACCGCCGACAGCGTGTCGAACACGGCCTGCGCCCAGGGGCTCATCTTCTCGGCCTCGCTGCCGGGGAGATAGCCGAGCTCCTGCCCGCCGACCGCGTACAGCGGCCGGAAGACCATCACCTTCTTGTGCTGCCTGCGCTCCAGCACGGCCTCCAGGCCCGCGCAGAGCGCCAGGGCGGACTTGCCGGTGCCCGCCCGGCCGCCCATGGACACGATCCCGACGTCCGGGTCGAGGAGCAGATCGAGCGCGATGCGCTGCTCGGCGCTGCGGCCGTGGATGCCGAACGCCTCCCTGTCCCCGCGCACGAGACGGACGTTGCCCTCGGCCGTGACCCTGCCGAGCGCCTTGCCTCGCTCGGACTGGAGGACCAGACCGGTGTGCACGGGGAAGTCGGCGGCCTCCGGGACGTACAGCGTCTCCTCGCTGAAGAGCAGGTCGACCTGTTCGGCCGCGAGGGAGAGCTCCGACATCCCGGTCCAGCCGGAGTCGGTGATGGCGAGTTCGGCGCGGTACTCCTCGGCGAGGAGGCCGACCGAGGACGCCTTGATGCGGAGCGGCAGGTCCTTGGAGACGACCGTGACGTCGTAACCCTCGGCCTGGAGATTGCGTGCGACCGCGAGAATCCGTGAGTCGTTGTCCCCCAACCGGTAGCCGGCGGGCAGTACGCCGGGGTCGGAATGGTTGAGTTCGACACGGAGCGACCCGCCCAGGTCCCCGAGCGGGATCGGGGCGTCCAGCCGGCCGTACCGGACCCGGAAGTCGTCCAGCAGGCGCAGGGCCTGCCGGGCGAAGTATCCGAGCTCCGGGTGGTGCCTCTTGGCCTCCAGCTCCGTGACCACCACGATCGGCAGCACGACTTCGTGCTCGTCGAAGCGGGCCATGGCGTTGGGGTCGGCCAGCAGGACGCTGGTGTCGAGAACATAGGTGCGCCGGTCGGGCATGCGGCGCTTAGTGCTGGTCACGGAAGGACGTACCCCCTCGGACGAGGTCGGGGAGCGCGACGAGCGTCGCGGAACCCCCGAAGGGAGAGGACGGACCGGGTTCGGGCCCCGTGCGCGGGCCGAACTCCGGCCCTCCGCGTCGGCCGCATGTCGTGCGGTCCTTCGTGTGCAAAGGGCCTCCCGGGCGAGCGGGCTGGGCGCCGCTCACTTGGTTGCGACGTCCGCCTGGTTGCTGACCGGACATCGACCTGAGAGCTGTATTCCCTCGAACACGCGAAGCCATGCCCCGGCCTGCGAGAAGGTGCGTCCCGCCCGGCCGCCGGACCCCCGGGCCCCCGGCCCCCTCGTCCTCGTGCCGTCAGGCCCCGTAACGCCGGTGGCGCGCCGCGTAGTCACGCAGGGCGCGCAGGAAGTCGACCTTGCGGAAGGCCGGCCAGAAGACCTCGCAGAAGTAGTACTCCGAATGGGCGCTCTGCCAGAGCATGAAGCCCGAGAGGCGCTGCTCCCCGCTGGTGCGGATCACGAGGTCCGGGTCGGGCTGTCCGCGGGTGTAGAGGTGCTCGGAGATCAGGTCCGTCGAGACGACCTCGGCGAGCTCCTCGAAGGTCGTGCCCTTGGAGGAGTGCTCCAGCAGCAGGGACCGCACGGCGTCGGCGATCTCCTGGCGTCCGCCGTAGCCGACGGCGACGTTGACGATTATCCCCCCGACGCCCGCCGTGGCCTCCTCCGCCTCCTTGAGGACGGTCTGGGTCCGCGCGGGCAGCAGGTCGAGCGTGCCGACGTGGTGGACGCGCCAGCGCCCGTCGGCCGCCAGCTGGCGCACGGTGTTCTCGATGATGCCGAGCAGCGGGATGAGCTCCGCCTCCGGCCGGTCGAAGTTGTCCGTGGACAGCAGCCAGAGGGTGACGACCTCGACCTGCGTCTCGCTGCACCAGCCGAGCAGCTCGGAGATCTTGTCCGCCCCTGCCTGGTGCCCCTCCACGGCGGAGCCGCCGGACGCCTTCGCCCACCGCCGGTTGCCGTCGAGGATGACTCCGATGTGCTTGGGCACCTGTTCGTGATCCAGGCGGCCTTCCACCCGGCGGGCGTAGAGCCCGTACACCAGGTCGCGCAAGTTCACTGAGTTCACCCTCTCGGTTCCGTACGGGCCCGAGGCCCGCCCTCCCCCCTCGACGGGGGTCCGGGGCCGCCCCCCGGGGGATCACCGTGCGGTCCGCGCACCGCGCTCACGCGCCGCGGATCGGCATGTCCCGAAGCGGCCACATTACTGCGGACGGGTCACGGGGGCCCAACCCGGCCTGTCACAAGTCCGTGATAAGGAGTGAAACGTGACTGATTCCCTCTCCTACCTCCCCGACGCGTCGCGCTACGACTCCATGGAGTACCGCCGCACCGGCCGCAGCGGGCTCAAGCTGCCCGCCGTCTCGCTCGGCCTGTGGCACAACTTCGGCGACGACCGCGGCCTGGACTCGCAGCGGGCGATTCTGCGCCGTGCCTTCGATCTGGGTGTGACCCACTTCGACCTGGCCAACAACTACGGCCCGCCACCCGGCTCCGCCGAGCTGAACTTCGGAAAGCTCCTCCGCCAGGACTTCGCGCCGTACAGGGACGAGCTCGTCGTGTCGACGAAGGCGGGCTACCGGATGCATCCCGGCCCGTACGGCGAGTGGGGCTCCCGCAAGTACCTGCTGAACTCCCTCGACGCCTCGCTGAAGCGGATGGGCCTCGACCACGTCGACATCTTCTACTCCCACCGCTTCGACCCCGCCACTCCGCTCGAGGAGACGATGGGGGCGCTCGCCTCGGCCGTGGGCCAGGGCAAGGCGCTGTACGCGGGCGTGTCCTCCTACAACGCGGTGCAGACCGCCGAGGCGGCCCGCATCCTCAAGGAGATGGGGGTGCCCGCCCTGATCCACCAGCCGTCCTATTCGATGGTCAACCGCTGGATCGAGTCGGACGGGCTGCTCGACGCGCTGGAGACGGCCGGCATGGGCTGCATCTCCTTCGCTCCGCTCGCCCAGGGGCTGCTCACGGACAAGTACCTGTCGGGCATTCCGGAGGGTTCGCGGGCCAGCCAGGGCAAGTCGCTGGACCCGGGCCTGCTGTCCGACGAGATGGTGCGCCGGCTGCGCGGGCTGAACGACATCGCCCGGGGCCGCGGCCAGTCCCTCGCCCAGCTGGCGCTGAACTGGGTGCTGCGCGACAGCCGTATGACGTCGGCGCTGATCGGTGCGTCGAGCGTGCGGCAGCTGGAGCAGAACGTGGCGGCGCTCACCGCACCGGCGCTGAGCGCCGAGGAGCTGAAGGAGATCGACACCTTCGCCGTGGACACCGCGAGCACCAACATCTGGGCCAACCGGGGCTGAGACGCCCTTGGGAGCCGCCCGTTTCCGTGCGCCGTCCGGTGCGCGGGGGCGGGAACACCGGCCGTCGCACACAGGGCCCGCACATCCGCTCCACACCCCGGGCACAAAAAACGGGCCGGTCCGTGGGGGGGGGTTACGGACCGGCCCGAGGGGGGGTTTCCACCATAACCCTTCGTAAGTGATGCTGCGTGCCACGCCACGAAATAATTACTCTCCGAGTTCGCCGGAATGCGCTGCGGAGACAGGTTCCGGCCGTGTCGGGTGCGCCGTAGCGGACAGGATGCGTCCTGTTGACGTCCTAGGTTCGGCATATGACGACACGAGCCCGCACCGCCACCGTGACCTGGTCCCAGGCGAACGCCCGCAGGCTGGAGCGGCAGTACCTCTCCGACGGCGTCCCACCCTCCGGTGCTGCCGCCCCGGGTGTCACCGGTGCCGTCTCCGCGATGCTCGGGGCGCACGCGCAGGTGCTGTCCGCCGCCGAGCTCTCCATCGGGCTCCGGGTCCCCGGAATCACCCGTACGGACGTGCGTACGGCGCTGTGGGACGACCGGAGCCTCGTCAAGACCTTCGGGCCGCGCGGCACCGTGCATCTGCTGCCCGCCGAGGAACTCCCGATGTGGACCGGCGCCCTGTCGGCGATGCCGTGGGATGCCGGCCGCTTCCCCAAGGACGCCCGGATGACCCCCGGACAGGTCGAGGCCGTCGTGGCGGCCGTGGCCGATTCGCTGACCGGTGCCGAGCTCACGGTCGACGAGCTCTCCCAGGAGGTGATCGCCCGCACGGGCCCCTGGGCGGGCGATCCGGTGATGCCTGCCTTCCAGGGGTGGTGGCCCCGCTGGCGCCAGGTGATGCATCTGGCGGGCCACCGCGGCGCCCTCCGCTACGCGCCGAACCGCGGCCGGAAGGCCACGTACACCAACCCCGGGACCAGCCCGCTGCCCGGCCCGGAGGCGATGGCGGAGCTCGTACGACGCCATCTGCACGCCTACGGTCCCGCGACCCCGGGCCACTTCGCCCGGTGGCTCGCGGCGCCGGCCGGCTGGGCCGGGAAGCTCTTCGAGGATCTGGCCTCGGCCGGCGCGATCGAGGAGGTCGCCTTCGAGGGCACCGGGCCGGCCTGGGTGGTGGCGGGCGACACCCGGTTCCCCTCGGAGGCACCGCGTGGGGTACGGCTGCTGCCCTACTTCGACGCGTTCGCCATCGCCTCCATGCCCCGCGAGCTGCTCTTCCCCGGCGCGGCGTACGAACGCGCGCTGGCGGGCGGCCAGGCGGGCAACTTCCCTGTGCTGCTGGTGGACGGCGTGGTCGCGGGGGTGTGGCACCAGCGGCGCTCGGGGAAGCGGATCGCGGTGACGGTGGAGCCGCTGACCGCCCTGGGCGGCGCCCGGACCCGGGAGCTGGAGGAGCGGGTGGCCCGGGTCGGCGAGGTACTGGAGGGGACCCCGGAACTGACGGTGGGGCAGGTGACGGTGGGCGGGCACGCGTAGCGGCGGGCCGGGCCGCCGCCCCTCGCCACGGAGGCCTGTGCGGGGCCGTGACGCCGCCCCTCACCTCAGGGCCCGCTCCCCTCACCGCGGAGGCGCATGCGGCGGGGCACGCTCGGAGGCCCATGCGGCCCGGCCCCGCTCCCGCTCGCCTCAGCGGCGCACGAAGCGGATGGCCACGGTGTCGCCGCCCTTGACCACGAAGTCGCCGTTCTCGCACCGGAACACCGCTTCGTACACCTCGCCGTGCTCGTCGCGCAGCTCCTGCGTGCCGATGACCGTCCACGCCCCGCCGTACGGGGGCAGCGGCAGACGGCTCAGCTGCTCGAACTGCCACTGGCCCGCGGGCACGCACCAGTCGGGGAGACCGGGCCAGGCGCCGGAGGTGATGTTCAGCGTGTGGTCGGACGCACAGGTCAGCAGGACGGACTGCCCGCCCTCCAGCACGAATTCGACGGCTTCCGGCTCTCCCGCGCGGCCCTCGGGCCGGTAGAACAGGCCATGGACGGCGATGATCCGCGCCCCCGTGAGCCAGTCGGCCTTCCCCTGCCTCGTCCGGCCCGCCGGCGGGCTGATCTCGTCGCCCGGCGTTTCCCTTCCCACCGACATGACCTGCTCCTTCGTTGTGCGCTCAACCACCAGGGTCGCACTACTCATGGGTAGGACGGAGGGGCAGGTGATGCCGTTGCATGCGGCTCCTGTGAAGTAACCGTCAGCGTAGGCCTGTTGACGGATAATCCGGTTTGCGTGCCTCGACGAGGAACCGGGAGCTGTGGGCGACGAACGGTCCTTCCTCCTCGATGAGCCGGTGCAGGGAGCGGAGTCGGGGCAGGTGCTCCGCGACGGTGAATCCCGGCACCATCCAGATGACCTTGCGCAGGAAGTAGACGACGGCGCCGATGTCGTGGAACTCGATGCGCAGGCGCTCGGCGCGCAGGTCCGTCACCTCCAGCCCGGCCGCCTCCGCCTCCCGGCGCGCGCGTCCGGGGTCCCGCGCGTCGCGCTCCTCCGGGGTGCGCGGGCCGAGGAAGTACTCGATGAGCTCGAAGACGCTGGCGGGGCCCACCTGTTGGGAGAAGTACGTACCTCCAGGGGTCAGCACCCGGGCGATCTCCTCCCACCAGGTCGTCACCGGGTGCCGGCTGACGACCAGGTCGAAGACCCGGTCCCCGAACGGCAGCGGCGGTTCCTCCCCGCACGCGACGACGGCCGCGCCGCGCGGGTGGAGCAGCGCGGTGGCGCGGGCGATGTTCGGCGGCCAGGACTCGGTGGCCACGGTCAGCGGCGGCAGCACGGGCGCGGAGGCGAGGACCTCGCCTCCGCCGGTGTCGATGTCCAGCGCGGCGTTGGCGCGCGCCAGGCGGCCCGCCATGGCGCGTGCGTACCCCCACGAGGGCCGCTCCTCGGTGGCCCGGCCTTCGAGCCATGAGAAGTCCCAGCCCTCGACGGAGACGGTGTCGGCCTCCGCGACGAGGGCGTCGAAGCGCTCGTCCGACGTGGAGGAGGCGGAGGAGGACGAGGGGCCGGAGGGCGCGGACGAGGAGGTCATCGGGGAAGCGTGGCAGCCTCCCGCCGCCCCGCGCGACCCGATTTCCCGCACATCCGTGCGCACGGTGACGCTCAAGCGGCGAGGCCTCCGAACAGCAGACCGACGAGCGCTCCGGCGATCATGAAGGGGCCGAAGGGGATGCCCGTCTTGCGCCCGGCCCTTCGCAGCAGCATCAGTCCGGCCCCGTACAGCGCGCCGAAGAGGAAGCCCGCGAAACCGCCCGCGCACAGCACCGCCCAGCCGTACCAGCCGAGGGCCACGCCCAGCGCGAGGGCGAGCTTCACATCGCCGAAGCCCATGCCGGTGGGGTTGATCAGGAAGAGCAGGAAGTAGAAGCCGCCGAGCGCCCCTCCTCCGAGAAGGGCGGAGGTCCAGGAGCCGCCGTGCTCGGGCAGCAGGGCGGCGCACCCCAGGAGCACGGCCGCCGCACCCGCGAGGGGCAGGGTCAGCCGGTCGGGCAGCCGGTGGACCCGGCGGTCGATGACGGCGAGGAGTACGGCGACGGGCGCCAGCAGCAGCCAGACGGCGGCCTCGGGCCGGAGGCCGGTGGCGGCGGCGAGGGCCGCGCAGGCGAGCACGGTGACGGCCGGGGCGACGACTCCGGGGGCGTAGCGGCGCGGCCGGGCCGGTGCCGGGCGTGCCCCGGGGTCCTCGGGTGCCGGGGCGCCGGGCAGCGCGGGGACGGTCACGGCGCAGGTCGCGCACCGGGTCGTGCCGAGCCAGCCGCGTGCGGGTCCCGTGAACGCGTGCCCGGCCGGGCAGGCGTCCCGCCAGGGCTCCTCGGGCTCCACGGAGAAGCGGTAGGCGGCGCGCGGGAGCAGCAGTCCGGCGGCGGCGCCCCAGAGCACGGCGACCGCGATGAGGGTGGCGTCCACGGCGCCGACCCTAATCCGCCCCGTGCGGCGGGGTCTTGGGCCCTGGGGCCCACTGCGAGCCGTTCCGGACCCAGAGCGCGCCTCGGAGGTCTACGGTCTGTGCCCATGGGGAAATGGCGCGACGGCAGCGGAACACTGACGGTCGGATCGGGCGAGGGCGTGCGGGAGGTGCCGCTGCGGATCGCCGCCTCCTACCGGGCGCGGACGCGGGGGCTGCTCGGTGTGGACGGCGTCGACGGGGCGCTGTTGATCACGCCGTGCGGGAGTGTGCACACCTTCCGCATGCGGTTCACGATCGATGTGGCCTACCTGGACCGGAAGTTCAACGTCCTGGCGGTCCGCACGATGAAGCCGGGCCGCCTCGGGCTGCCCCGGCTCCGCGCCCGTCATGTGGTGGAGTCGGAGGCCGGGGCGATGGAGCGGTGGGGGCTGCGGCCGGGGACCCGGGTGCGGGTCTCCGCGCCCGTCACGGAAGTTTCGCCGCCTGTGCGGTGACGAGCGCGGCGGGGACCTCCGGGGTCGTGGCCGTGAGGAAGTTCGCCGCGTAGAACGTGACGACCGTCGAACCGGTCCGTACGAGGTGGAAGACGAGCGGGACCTTGGCCCCGGCCAGGCTGCCCGTCACCTGGTAGGCGAACGAGTCCTGTCCCGCCCGGGGCGCGGGCAGGGCCTTGACCGCCGTGTAGGTGGACGGCCCGTCCTCGCTCGTCGCGCGGAACCCGCCGGCGCAGGCCTTCACTGCTGCCCGGACCGAGCTGAGCAGTTCCTCGGCACCGCCGGCGGGGTGGGAGGTGAGGATCTCGGTGACGACGGTCTGGTCGTCCTTGCCCTCCTCGGTGGTGTCCATCGCCGTACGGAAGACGGTGGCCGCGGGGGCGGGTTCGGGCGAGCCGTTGATGATCGCGGTGATCGGCCGGCACGCCTCGTCCTCCGACTCCTCGGTGCCGCGTTCGTCGGCGCCCTCCAGCGGGGCGATCGCGTAGTCCGGCAGCTCGCCCGTCTTCAGGGCCACCTCGGCGAGTTCGGTCTCGGTGAGCGTCCTGCCGCTGCTGCTGGGCTTCGGGGCGGCGGGGGAGGCATCGGGCGCGGCGGTCGCGGTGCCGCCGCCGGATTCCGTGCCGGGGTCCGCCTTCTGCGAGGCGGCGGCCTTCTTGTCCGGCCCCTTGTCCTCGCCGCCCTCCGGGCCGCAGCCGGTGGCCGCCAGGCAGAGGACGAGCGCGCTCGCCGCCACGACAGTGGTACGTACCTTCATCGCTCACCGCTCCTGACCCGCTGTGCACCGGATCAGCACGCTAACAACCGGGATGCCCCCGGCGCGTGGGTCCGTGGGCCCAACTCACGGCGGCCCCGGCCCCAGCAGCGTCCATGCCCCGTAGGCGGCTGAGCCGAGGGCCAGAGCGGCGACGACCGTGCCCGTGCGCGCCGTCGTACGCAGCCGTGCCAGCGCGACGGCCGGCGGCAGGAGCAGCGGGAAGGCGGGCATCATCAGGCGCGGCCGTGAGCCGAAGTAGCCGGAGCCGATGAGCGAGATGACGACGATCCCGATGCCGTAGACGAGCACGGGCAGCGGCTGGCGCTGCCGCACGCACAGGAGGACGAGCCATCCGAGCAGCCCGAGGGCCGCGCACAGCCCCAGGGCGGCCGGCAGCGGCAGACCGAGGATGAACGCGGCGAGCGCCCGGCCGCCGTCGATGCTGTTGCCCCACTGCGCCTGCACCTCGAAGTACGCGAGGGGGCTGCCCTGCCGTACGCCGACGAACACCACGTACGCCAGCCAGCCCAGCGGCGCCAGGCAGACCCCGAGCAGCATGCGCGCGTTGCGCCGGAGCAGGCCCTGCCGGCCGCCGCGCCTGTGGTCGCGTACGAGGACGGCGGCGGCGGTGAGCGCGAGGGCCGCGATGAGCGCGGCTGCCGAGGGCCGGGTCAGCCCGGCGAGCACGCAGAGCGCGCCCGCGGTGATCCAGCGGCCCCTGAGCACGGCGTACAGGGACCAGGCGGCGAGCGCGGTGAACAGGGTCTCGGTGTACGCCATCGACTGCACGAACGCGGTCGGGTACGCGCCCCACAGCGCGGCCAGGAGCACCCCGGTGCGCCGCCCGTGCAGCCTGGCCCCGACGGCGAAGATCCCCCAGGCCGCGAGGAGCCCGGCCAGCCAGGCGACCGCGATTCCGGCGCTCTGGAGGGTGAGCGGGGTGACCGTGGCGAGGCCGCGTTCCAGGGCCGGGAGGAGCGGGAAGAACGCCAGGTCGGGGTGGACGGTGCCGTCGGGGAGGGTGGCGGTCCAGCCGTAGCCGTTCTCGGCGATCCGCTGGTACCAGACGGAGTCCCAGCGCCCGCCCAGCAGGTGCGTCGCGTCCTTCCCCGCGGCCGAGGCGGCCACCCAGAAGACGAGGAGCCCGACAGCCCGGACCGCCGCGTAGGCGCCCAGCGCGGGGGCCGCGACGGCGAGCTGTGCCGCGGCGCGGTGCCGGGTGCTGCGCGGTTCGGGTGCCGCCGGGCGGAGGCGCGTCTGCTGATCGGGCATGCGGCCGATTATGGTCCCGCGACCGTACGGGCCACCAAGCCGGGCCGGGCGTGGGACGGCTCTCGTGGTGGAGGTCACCAAGCCGGGCCGGGTGGGGGCGCTGGTCGCGTCGTGCAGGTCACCAGGCCGGGCCGGGCGGGGGCGCTGGTCGCGTCGTGCAGGTCACCAGGCCGGGCCGGGCGGGCGCGGGCGCTGCTCGCGGGTGCGGGCGACCAAGCCGGGCCGGGCGCGGGCGCTGCTCGCGCGTGCGGTCATCGTCAGTTGCTCAGCCGTGGGCACGCGCCGTCACCTTCCGGTTGCGGCCCGGCCCGGCGCCGTGGGGGTGCGCCGGGACGGGCGTCGATCACCTGCAGCGCAGACGATATTGACCCGGCGGTCACCCGTCTTGGGCCCAGGGGCCCAACCCAGGACCTCAGCCGGCCCGGCCCGCCGGGATCCCGGCCGCGGACTCTGCCGCGATGCGCCGGAGCCTCTTCGTTCCGGCCGTGCTCGGCCAGCAGGCCCACCCCTCCTCACACTCCCCGCCCCTCCTGGCGCTCCTCGGGCGAGAGCTCGGTGAGCACCTCGACCCGGGCCGTCGGCAGGTGCTCCATCGGGGCCTCGACGGCGTCGACGACGAGCACCGGGGGCTCTTCCTCGCCCTCCAGCAGACGCGCCCTGGCCACCCGGCCGTCCGGCCCGACGGCCCAGTACGCCGACGGCCGCGCTCCAGGCGCGGGATACAGGACGGTCGTACGGAGCCGGGCCGCGAGGCGCGCGGCGGCGTCCGCCTCGGACGGCGGCGACGTCACCCCGTCCGACACGGAGACGTCCCAGGCGAGCGCCAGGTCACCGGCGACGAGGTGGTGGGTGCAGAGCACCGGTGCGTCCCAGTTCCGGTCGTCCGTCCGCCCCGTGACCTCGCCGGCCACGTCGACGTCCTCGGTCTGCGCACCGAGAGCGGCGGCCAGCGCCGACGCCATGGTGTGCGGTGCCGGCGCGTGCACGGTGAGGAAGGTGTAGAGCGTCACCGGCGAACAGTCCTGCCCTCGTGCTGCCGGTACCGCTCCGGCCTGGCCAGGCCCGGCCCCGGAGGTCACCCGGAAGGCCGGACGCGCGTGAACTTCGCCGCCATCACCGGACCGAGCTCCTCGACGATCGCGTGCCCCGGCTTGCCCGGGAACGGCAGGTACTCCAGGAACGAGGTGTCGATCACCTCGTCGATGCCGGGCACTCCGCGTGCGCTCTGCTCCTCCAGGAAGGTGAGGGTCCGGCGCCAGTCGGGGGCGTCGGCATCGGCTCCGAGGTAGGACTGCACGGTCTCCTGGGTGACGTCCCAGAAGAACACGTGGGGCAGCACGGTGCCGTTCTCGTTGAACACGTGCGACTCGTAGAGATCCTCGAACTCGGGGATCTGCGCGACCAGGTCCTTCACCAGCTGTACGTCTGCGGTCATCAGCACTCATCCAGCCCGGGGTAGTTCTTGTGGCCCTTGTACTTGCCCAGCTGAGCATCGTCGATCGCCTGGATCAAGATCTTCGCGATCTTGATGTCCTTGGGGCTGCGGATCACCTGCTCCTTCTTGCCGCCCTTGAGCCGGATCTCGTCCTTGGTGAGGAAGTTCTGCAGCGAGGCGCGGAGCTGGGCCGTGCTGCGCACATGGTTCTTGCCCTCGACGCCGGGAGCCCCGTTGACCTCGGCACTCGCCGCCGCCATCGCGCTGCCGTCACCGACGAGTTCCGCGTTGCCCACCCCGTGGTACAAGGCGTCCACGATCTTCTGGAGCCGCGCGTTGTCCACTGCCGGGATGCTCGCCGGGCCGTCGTTGTTGTGGACCAGCAGCCCGGAGCGGTCGGCCACCACGTAGTAGGTGTGGATGCCCGCGACGGTCAGGTCGTGCGTGGTGCGGCGCTGCGTGTAGCGGGACACGGACGCGACGGTCACGGAGGACCCGTCCGGGGCGCGGAGCTCGGCGCCCGGCTCGATGTCACCGGCGTCGACCCAGCGGTGCTGGTCGACGAGCCAGAAGGGATGCGTGTCGGTGGCCGTGACGAGAGCAGGTCCGTGGCCGGCCGTGAGGGTGAGCCGGGTGAAGTCCTTGTCGTCGTACGTCGTGATCGCCTGCTGGACCTTCCGCACCCCGGTGAGCCCGGTGTACGGATCGGTCGCGAACACCTCGTCGCCGACATCGACCTTCTCGATGGCGAGCTTCCGGCCGTCGGCCAGGAGCACGGGGGTGCCGGGCAGGAAGCTGTGCCGGGCGGGACACGCGGTCGGCTTGTCGTCCGGTTTGTCGTCCTTCTTGGGCGGGTCCTTCTTCTCGGCGTCGAGCTTCTTCTTCGCGTCCGCGAGCTTCTTCTCGGCGTCCGAGACCTTCTTACGGTTCTTGATCAGATTCTTCAGACCGTCATACAGATCCCCGCCATGCTTCTTCAGCTTCTTGATCAGCTCGACGGCCTTCTTCCACTTCCACGGCGCCCCGTACTTCGCCGCGAGCTTCCCGACCGCACCACCCACCAGACTCAACAGCACATTGATCA
>NZ_JBSFDD010000044.1:0-47740 GCF_053593715.1 Streptomyces sp. NPDC002125
TATTTCGCGGGGCGGGGGTGTTCGGGGGTATCCGGCCGGGGGGCAACCCCCTCGGGGGTCGGGGGGCGTTGCCGCGCCTCCCGTCCCCCCGGGGGGGGGGGGGGGCGCGGGCCCCCGCCACCCCACGCCGCGCACGGGCACACCGGGCCGCGCGGCAGCGGCACGGGCGTGCCGGGCGGGTCAGGCCTGGCCGCCCTCGACCGCCGCCGGGTCCATCCAGACGACCTCCCAGATGTGGCCGTCCGGGTCCTGGAAGGACCGGCCGTACATGAAGCCCTCGTCCATGGGGTCGTTGGCGGGGGACCCGCCGTTGGCCAGCGCGGCGTCGGCCAGCTCGTCGACCTTCTCGCGGCTCTCGGCGCTCAGCGCGAGAAGGACCTCGGTCGTCCTGCTCGCGTCGGCGATCTCCTTCTTGGTGAACTCCTTGAAGCGCGGCTCGGTGATGAGCATCGAGAAGATCGTGTCGCTGATGACCAGACACGCCGTCGACTCGTCGCTGAACTGCGGGTTGAAGCCGTAGCCGAGCTTCCCGAAGAAGTTCTTCGACCGCTCCAGGTCCTTGACCGGCAGGTTCACGAAGATCATCTGAGGCTGGGTCATGATGGTTCCACTCTTCCGTCCGGCACCCTGCGGTGCTCCCCCGCGCCCTGTCGAGCGCTTACGAGGGGTAGACGGCTGCGGCGCGCGGAACTCATCGCCCGGGGCGCCAGGAGAGGTCGTGGGCACCAGGAGATGTCGTGGGCGTCAGGACACGGCGAGCGGCGCGCCGCCCCTGAGCAGGGCCGCCCCCAGCGGGGTGAGCGTGTGCAGGACGGAGCCGCCGTGGCGCAGGGTGCGGACCAGGCCCGCCTCGCGCAGCACACAGGCGTGCTGGCTCGCCGAGGCCAGGGACACCCCGGTCCTGCGGGCCAGCTCGCTCGTCGTACAGCCGTGGCCTATGGAGCGCAGGACCGTGGAGCGGGTGTGGCCGACCAGCCGGCCGAGCCAGGGGCCCGGCTCGGCGAAGGCCGGGGCGCCGGGGTGGGTGACGGGGTAGACGAGCACCGGGGGGAGGTCCGGGTCGCGGTAGACGACCGGGGTGCCCCGGCAGAAGAACGAGGGCTGAAGGAGCAGGCCCCGCCCGTCCAGGCGCAGTTCCCTGTCGACGGGGTAGTCCGCCTCCAGCACCGGCGCGCGCCAGCGGATCATGGGGGGCAGGGTGGCCAGCAGCTCGTCGGCGCCGCCGTCCAGCAGGGCGCGGCCCCGGACGGCCCGGTCGGCCTCGACGCAGGCCCGGATGTGCGGCCAGTAGGGCTCGACGGCCGCGCGGTGGTAGGCGCGCAGGGTGGTGATCAGCCGGCCCAGCGGCTCCGTACGCCCCTCGGCGAGCGCCTCGGGCAGCGCCGGGGCGGACGGGGACCGGGCGGACGCCCGCCGCGCGAGGGGGGCGGGTCCGGCCAGCAGGCCCAGTTCCGTGTGGATGCGGTCCGCCGGGGTGTCGCGCAGCGCCTCCATTCCGGCGTCGAGCCCGTATGGCTCCGGACCCCCCTGAGAAGGCGTCAGGAAGTCCGGGAAATAGCCGCGAGGTGGAACGACCGTGGACAGCAGACGTGCTTCACCATCCAACCTGGTTCTGGATTCCGTCCGCCATTTCCCGAAGACGGTGGAACCCCGCCGGTCCCTCAGCCGGTGAAAGCTGAGAATGGTCTCCCACATCGCGTCCGGCCTCGTGGCCATCCGCACACGCGAAAGGTCCACCCCGGACACATGGATACGCAGCACCGAACCCCCCTGTTGCACCCGCAATTGCCCCCACCGAAGCGTATGCGGGGCGTCACAGGAGGTCACCACGGGGTTTCGGCCACAGTTGAAATGTCTCGCCCGCATCCGCCCCAGCCGAAAAGCTGTACGACGTCGGGTACGCATCCGGCGTCACCGAAAGAGCGGGTGAGGGCCGTGGGGGGCTTTGCCCGTTCGGCGGCGGTGAACGACGGTGCGGCTCCGTACCCGGCAGGGGTAAGCGGGTGCGGTCCGGGGATGGGGATCCCCGGACCGCATCCGGCGGGCGGCCGGCCCTTTATTTGCGCACCGAACGGTGAAAAGAAACAACGTTGAACGGTTCGCCATTCAATTGATGAAGCGGCGGCACCCCCGCACAGGGTGCCGCCGCTTCCTGGTAATCCGGCTCCGCCCGCGGACCGATGAGGGTGGATGTGATCCGCGGGCGGCACCGGAGTCGTGCCGAGGGCCCTCAGCCCGGTCTCAGCGGCTGTCGCTGCCCCTGGATTCGGCTGCGGCCCGGCCCGCTTCCAGCCGTGCGACCGGAATGCGGAACGGCGAGCAGGAGACGTAGTCGAGGCCCACCTCGTGGAAGAAGTGCACCGACTCCGGGTCTCCGCCGTGCTCACCGCAGACGCCGAGCTTGAGGTCCGGGCGGGTGACCCGGCCGGCCTCCACGGCGCTGCGCACGAGGGCGCCGACGCCGTCCTTGTCGATGGTCTCGAACGGCGACACCCCGAAGATGCCCTTCTCCAGGTACGCGGTGAAGAACGAGGCCTCCACGTCGTCGCGGGAGAAGCCCCACACCGTCTGGGTGAGGTCGTTCGTGCCGAAGGAGAAGAACTGCGCGGCCTCGGCGATCTGACCGGCGGTCAGCGCGGCGCGGGGCAGCTCGATCATCGTGCCGATGGTCAGCTTCAGCTGCGTGCCGGTGGCCTCCTCGACCTCCGCGATGACCCGGTCGGCCTCCTCGCGGACGATCTCCAGCTCCTGGACGGTGCCGACGAGCGGGATCATGATCTCGGCGCGCGGGTCGCCCTTGGCGTTCTTGCGCTGGGCGGCGGCCTCGGCGATCGCCCTGACCTGCATCGCGAACAGCCCCGGGATGACCAGGCCGAGGCGGACTCCGCGCAGGCCCAGCATCGGGTTCTGCTCGTGGAGCTTGTGCACGGCCTGGAGCAGGCGCAGATCGTTCTCGTTGGCGTCCTTGCGGGACTCGGCGAGCGCGACCCGCACGGAGAGCTCGGTGATGTCCGGCAGGAACTCGTGGAGCGGCGGGTCGAGCAGCCGGACGGTGACGGGCAGCCCGTCCATCGACTCGAACAGCTCGATGAAGTCGGCCTTCTGGAGCGGCAGCAGCGCGGCGAGCGCCGCCTCCCGCTCGTCGTCGGTGTCCGCGAGGATCAGCTTCTCGACCATCTCGCGGCGCTCGCCGAGGAACATGTGCTCGGTGCGGCACAGGCCGATGCCCTGGGCGCCGAAGCGGCGGGCCCGCAGGGCGTCCTCGGCGTTGTCCGCGTTGGCCCGTACGCGCAGCCGGCGCACCCGGTCCGCGTACGCCATGATCCGGTGCACGGCGGCGACGAGTTCGTCGGCGTCGTCGGCGCCCGCGTGCATGCGGCCCTCGAAGTACTCGACGACCGGGGACGGTACGACGGGTACCTCGCCGAGGTACACCTTGCCGGTGGAGCCGTCGACGGAGACGAGGTCGCCCTCCTCCACCACGGTGTTCCCGACGGTCAGCCGGCGGCGCTTGGTGTCGACCTCGATCTCCTCGGCGCCGCAGACACAGGTCTTGCCCATGCCCCGTGCGACGACCGCGGCGTGCGAGGTCTTGCCGCCGCGCGAGGTCAGGATGCCCTCGGCGGCGATCATGCCGTCGAGGTCGTCGGGGTTGGTCTCGCGGCGGATGAGGATGACCTTCTCGCCCGACCGCGACCACTTGACGGCGGTGTACGAGTCGAAGACGGCCTTGCCCACGGCCGCGCCTGGGGACGCGGCGATGCCCCGGCCGAGGAGCACGGTGGCGGCCTCGTCGTCGAAGCGCGGGAACATCAGCTGCGCGAGCTGGGCGCCGTTGACCCGCTGGAGCGCCTCGGCCTCGTCGATGAGGCCCTGGTCGACGAGCTGGGTCGCGATGCGGAAGGCGGCACCGGCGGTGCGCTTGCCGACGCGGGTCTGGAGCATCCAGAGCTGGCCGCGCTCGATGGTGAACTCGATGTCGCAGAGATCCTTGTAGTGGGTCTCCAGCGTCTCCATGATCTTCATCAGCTGGTCGTACGACGCCTTGTCGATCGACTCCAGCTCGGCGAGCGGCACCGTGTTGCGGATACCGGCGACGACGTCCTCGCCCTGCGCGTTCTGCAGGTAGTCGCCGTAGACGCCCTGGTGGCCGCTGGCCGGGTCACGGGTGAAGGCGACGCCCGTGCCGGAGTCGGGGCCGAGGTTGCCGAAGACCATCGAACAGACGTTGACGGCCGTGCCGAGGTCGCCGGGGATGCGCTCCTGGCGGCGGTAGAGCTTGGCCCGGTCGGTGTTCCACGAGTCGAAGACCGCCTTTATGGCCAGGTCCATCTGCTCGCGCGGGTCCTGCGGGAAGTCGCGCCCGGCGTCGCGGGTGACGATCTTCTTGAACTGCTTGACCAGCTTCTTCAGGTCGGCCGCGTCGAGGTCCACGTCGACGGTGACGCCCTTGGCCTCCTTCGCGGCCTCCAGCGCCTCCTCGAAGAGATCGCCGTCGACCCCGAGCACGGTCTTGCCGAACATCTGGATCAGCCTGCGGTAGGAGTCCCAGGCGAAGCGCTCGTCGCCGGCCTGCGCGGCGAGGCCGACGACCGAGGCGTCGGAGAGGCCGATGTTGAGGACCGTGTCCATCATGCCGGGCATCGAGAACTTGGCGCCGGACCGCACGGAGACCAGCAGCGGGTCGTCGGCCTGGCCCAGCGTCTTGCCCATCCGCTGTTCGAGGGCGGAGAGGTGCGCACTCACCTCGTCGCGCAGCTCGACCGGCTCGTCACCGCTGTCGAGGTAGACCTTGCAGGCCTCGGTCGTGATGGTGAAGCCGGGAGGGACGGGCAGCCCGAGATTGGTCATCTCGGCGAGGTTGGCGCCCTTGCCGCCCAGAAGATCCTTCAGATCCTTGTTGCCCTCGGTGAAGTCGTAGACGAACTTCTGGGGGTCTTTGTTTTCCGACACGGGTCTCGACTCCTCGAGGACGCGGTGGCTGCCCTGACGGCGAGGAACATACCCAGATCGAAGGTGTCTGGGTACGGCCACTTGCGCGTCATGAGGTCTCAACCACCCGTCCGCCAGCAGATCGAAAGTGACGCCCCCGCGCCCATCGGTGGTGGAGATCGTTCATCTCTTGAAGGAAAGATTACGGAGAGTCCGGCCATTTCCTCGACTCAGCACGGACTGTGATGGATGGCTTGATCGATCAAAGTAAACTCGACTGGCACCCAGTGCCACCATTTGAGAAGTACAGCAAG
Organism: Streptomyces sp. NPDC002125; assembly: GCF_053593715.1. Lineage (NCBI taxonomy): Bacteria > Bacillati > Actinomycetota > Actinomycetes > Kitasatosporales > Streptomycetaceae > Streptomyces > Streptomyces sp. NPDC002125. Next base: position 5,247 of record NZ_JBSFDD010000044.1, read on the forward strand.
CAGAAGAGCGCTCATCTGAGCCAAACCACCCTCAGGGGTGGCGAGAATCACGCCCCGGCGTGCGCTCAGATGTCACCATCTGGACGCCTCGCGGACCACAGCGGGTCACACTACCCTCACGCCACGTGGACAGAGGGTGAGATGCGGTCGCACACAGGGAGCGGACAGGCACGCACCTCGGCCATTCCTCGGTGAACAGCCCGTGACGTACGACAAAAGCCCGCTCATATGAGCGGGCTGTCGTGCGGGGCACTCGGTGCCCCTGGTCCTGGGTGCGCTCAGCCGCCCGAGGTGTCCAGCTCGGCGTCGGCTCCCACGCCCGCGCAGTCGTACGGGTCCTTGAGCCAGCCGTCCGGCAGCGCGACCCGGTTGTTGCCGGAGGTACGCCCCCGGGGGCCGTCCGCCCCGTCCGGCCAGGGCTGGTCGAGGTCGAGCTCCTGGAGCTGTCCGCCGAGCTCCTCCAGCGACGAGGTGACCGCGAGCCGCCTGCGCATGTCCGAGCCGACCGCGAAGCCCTTGAGGTACCAGGCGACGTGCTTGCGGAAGTCGATCACGCCCCTGCTCTCGTCGCCGATCCACTCCCCCAGCAGCGTCGCGTGGCGCAGCATGACGTCCGCGACCTGGCGCAGGGTGGGCGCCTGCCTCGTCCCCGTGCCCTCGAAGGCGCTGACCAGGTCGCCGAAGAGCCAGGGGCGGCCGAGGCAGCCGCGGCCCACGACCACTCCGTCGCAGCCGGTCTCGCGCATCATCCGCAGGGCGTCGTCGGCGCACCAGATGTCGCCGTTGCCGAGGACGGGGATCTCGGGGACGTGCTCCTTGAGCCGCGCGATGGCGTCCCAGTCGGCGGTGCCGCCGTAGTGCTGGGCGGTGGTCCTGCCGTGCAGGGCGACGGCGGTGATGCCCTCCTCGACGGCGATGCGGCCGGCGTCGAGGTAGGTCATGTGGTCGTCGTCGATGCCCTTGCGCATCTTGATGGTGACGGGGAGCTCGCCGGCCTGCGCCACGGCCTCACGGAGGATCGCGCGGAGCAGGGGCCGCTTGTACGGGAGGGCGGAGCCGCCGCCCTTGCGGGTGACCTTGGGGACCGGGCAGCCGAAGTTCAGGTCGATGTGGTCGGCGAGGTTCTCGTCGACGATCATCCGGACCGCCTTGCCGACGGTGACCGGGTCCACTCCGTAGAGCTGGATGGAGCGCGGGGTCTCGCTCGCGTCGAAGTGGATGAGCTGCATGGTCTTCTCGTTGCGCTCGACCAGCGCCCGCGTGGTGATCATCTCGCTGACGAACAGCCCCTTGCCGCCGGAGAACTCACGGCACAGGGTGCGGAAGGGGGCATTGGTGATCCCGGCCATGGGGGCCAGCACCACCGGCGGCTGCACGGTGTGCGGGCCGATCCGGAGCAGCGGGAGGGCGGGGGCGAGCGTGGTCATGGCACCCATTGTCCCGCACGCCGCCCGCGGCACGGATCCGCCCGCCCGGGGCCCGCATCAGGCGGGCCGTCTCGGACCGGCCCAGCACCGCTTCAAGCTCCTCCCGGACGGGCCTCAGGCCCGCGTAGGGCCCCGCTCGGACGGGCCTCAGGCTCGGGAGGCTCCGCACGGCCGTGGGCCCGGACCGTCGACGACGGTCCGGGCCCACGGTGTGAAGGGTGCTGCGAGGAGGTCAGCTCTCGGCCGGGGCGTCCTGCGCCGACGCGGCCTCGGCGGCGGCGGCGCGCTCGCGCATCTTGCGGACCAGCTCCTGCTTCTTGTCCTCGGCGACCTTGCGGTCGGCGACGCGCGCGGAGCCCGCGCCCTGCTGGTCGGCGCGGGACAGCTTCTTGCGCTGTCCGCCCACGCCGAGAAGGTTGTTACGGCTCTTGGCCATGGTGTTCTCCCCTACGGAAGGTGAAGTGAGTCAGGTGAAGGTGATCGAGGGCGGTCGCGCCGGCCCCCGGGTTGCGGCGGGGTCTGTGCACCCGCCGCACTCTCACTCGTAGATCTGGAAGAACGAAGACATACGGAAACCGTACCCCCCTCCCCGCAGGCGCCGCACCGGGTTTTCCGGCCGCCCGAGGGTCCGGGACTGCCGGAGAGGGTTCAGGCCGTCGGGTCGACCGTCGCCTGGTGGACCTCCGCCAGGTGCTCCTCGGCCTTGAGCCAGGGCAGGAACTGCGCCGAGCGCCGCCAGGCGCAGGTGGAGCAGCTCAACTGCCGTGTGACGCCCGACTTCCGTATCTGCACGACGTGTTCACGGCCGTGCTGGTCCCATCTGCTGACCTTGCTGGTGGTGATCGACGGCATGGCGTACCTCCCGGAACGGCGTCGGGGGCTCCGGTGGACCGTACGACGAAGCCCCCGGTTCCGTACCCGGAACCGGGGGCCTCACGCACACAGGCGGGTGTCAGCAGCCCAGCAGACGTGAGCCGAGGTAGCTCTGGATCTGGTCCAGGGAGACGCGCTCCTGCTTCATCGTGTCGCGCTCGCGCACGGTCACCGCGTTGTCGTCCAGGGTGTCGAAGTCGACGGTGACACAGAACGGCGTGCCGATCTCGTCCTGGCGGCGGTAGCGGCGGCCGATGGCGCCCGCGTCGTCGAACTCGATGTTCCAGTTCTGCCGCAGGTCGGCCGCGAGGCCCTTGGCCTTCGGCGAGAGCTGGGCGTTGCGGGACAGCGGCAGGACGGCGACCTTGACCGGCGCCAGGCGCGGGTCGAGGCGCATCACGGCGCGCTTCTCCATGACGCCCTTGGCGTTGGGCGCCTCGTCCTCGCTGTAGGCGTCGAGGAGGAAGGCCAGCAGCGAACGGCCGACACCGGCCGCGGGCTCGATGACGTACGGCGTGTAGCGCTCGCCCTTCTCCTGGTCGAAGTAGACGAGGTCCGTGCCGGAGGCCTTGGAGTGGGCGGTGAGGTCGTAGTCCGTGCGGTTCGCGACACCCTCCAGCTCGCCCCACTCGCTGCCGCCGAAGCGGAAGCGGTACTCGATGTCAGCGGTGCGCTTGGAATAGTGGGAGAGCTTCTCCTGCGGGTGCTCGAACCACCGCATGTTCTCCTCGCGCAGGCCGAGACCGGTGTACCAGTTCCAGCGCTGCTCCATCCAGTACTCCTGCCACTGCTCGTCCTCGCCCGGCTTGACGAAGAACTCCATCTCCATCTGCTCGAACTCGCGCGTGCGGAAGATGAAGTTGCCCGGAGTGATCTCGTTCCGGAAGGACTTGCCCATCTGCGCGATGCCGAACGGCGGCTTCTTGCGCGAGGTCTGGAGCACCTGGCCGAAGTTGGTGAAGATGCCCTGGGCGGTCTCGGGGCGCAGGTAGGCGACCGAGCCGGTGTCCTGGGTCGGGCCGAGGTGGGTGGAGAGGAGCCCCGAGAAGGCCTTGGGCTCGGTGAAGGTGCCCTTGTTGCCGCAGTTGGGGCAGTTGAGGTCGGCCAGGCCGTTCACGGGCGGCTTGCCGTGCTTCTCCTCGTACGCCTCCTCCAGGTGGTCGGCGCGGTAGCGCTTGTGACAGGAGGTGCACTCGGTGAGCGGGTCGGAGAACGTGGCGACGTGACCGGACGCGACCCAGACCTCGGGGGCCAGGATGACCGACGAGTCGATGCCGACCACGTCCTCGCGCGCGGTCACCATGTAACGCCACCACTGGCGCTTGAGGTTCTCCTTCAGCTCGACGCCCAGCGGCCCGTAGTCCCAGGCGGCCCGCTGGCCGCCGTAGATCTCACTGCAGGGATAGACGAAGCCACGGCGCTTGCTCAGGCTGACGATGGTGTCGATCTTCTCGGCGGCCACGGTGCTCTCTTCATTACGACGGCGAAATGGGACAGGGACGGCGCGCGGCGCCTCGGTGGGGGGTGGTGATCAGGAGACGGGCGGGCGAATACCTCAGATTACCGGCGGGCGCACCCCCTGGATCAAATCGGTGGGGCGCATCGCGGTCATGGAGCTCGGTTCCGGGCATCTCATCAGCCTTGTTGACAATCGTTTCCAGTTTTGTTGAAAATGACTGTCATGAACGTACGTCGCCTCATACCCACCGCCGCCGTCGCCGGAGCAGTCGCGCTCGGCCTCACCGCGCTGTCCGCCTGCTCCTCCTCCGACGCGGCCGAGAGCGGGAGCGACGGCAAGCTGGATGTGGTGGCGTCCTTCTACCCGATGCAGTTCCTCGCCGAGGAGATCGGCGGGACCCATGTCTCCGTGACCTCGCTGACGAAGCCGGGCGTGGAGCCGCACGACCTGGAGCTCTCCCCCCAGCAGATCGGCGGTCTGAGCGACGCCGACTACATCCTCTACCTCAAGAACGTCCAGCCCGCCGTCGACGACGCCGTCGCGCAGGCCGGCGTCAAGAACACCGTGGACGCCGCCACGCTGACCACGCTGGAGAGCCACGGCTCGGAGGTCGGCCACGACCACGGTGCCGAGGAGGGCGAGGAGCACGAGGAGCACGAGGGCGAGGAGGCGGGCCTCGACCCGCACATCTGGCTGGACCCGGTGAAGTACGCCGAGGTCGCCGAGGGCGTCGGGAAGTCGCTGGAGAAGGCCGACCCCGACAACGCGGCGGACTACCGCAAGAACACGGAGACCCTCGTCGCCGAGCTGAACAAGCTCGACAAGGCCTACGAGAGCGGGCTGAAGAACACGGCGACGAAGACCTTCATCACCACGCACTCCGCCTTCGGATACCTCGCCGAGCGCTACGGCCTCACTCAGGAGGGCATCGCCGGCATCGACCCCGAGGCCGAGCCCAGCCCCGCCCGGATCGACGAGATCCACCACGTCGCCGAGGAGTCCAAGGCCACCACGGTGTTCTTCGAGACGCTCGCCAGCGACAAGACCGCCAAGACCCTGGCGAAGGACCTCGGCCTGAAGACCGGCGTCCTGGACCCGCTGGAGGGAATTACCGGCAAGTCCGCGGGCGCTGACTACGTCGAGGTCATGGAGTCCAACCTGACCGCGCTGCAGAAGGCCCTCGGCGCGAAGTGACCCGAGCAACACCCCGACCCGTCGCAGCACCGGAGGCGATCGTGCCCGAGCCCAGTACGCCAGAAGCCGTGATCAGCATGCGCGGAGCCACGGCGACGCTCGGTTCGCGCCCGGTGCTGCGCGGTGTCGACCTCACCGTCCACCGCGGCGAGGTCGTGGCCCTGCTCGGTGCCAACGGCTCCGGCAAGTCCACCGCCGTACGCTCCGTGATCGGCCAGGTGCCGCTGACCGGCGGGACCGTCGAGCTGTTCGGCACCCCGCTGCGCCGCTTCCGCTCGTGGGCCCGCGTCGGTTACGTACCGCAGCGCACCACGGCGGCGGGCGGTGTCCCCGCCACGATCCGCGAGGTCGTCGCCTCCGGGCGGCTCTCGCGTACGAAGTTCAGGCTGCCGGGCAAGGCGGACCGGGCGGCCGTGGACCGGGCCATCGAGCTCGTCGGCCTCTCCGACCGGGCCAAGGACTCCGTGAGCGCCCTCTCCGGCGGCCAGCACCAGCGGGTGCTGATCGCCCGCGCGCTCGTCGCCGAGCCCGAGGTGCTGATCATGGACGAGCCCATGGCGGGCGTCGACCTGGCCAGCCAGGAGATCCTCGCCTCGACCCTGCGCGAGCAGGTCGCGGGCGGGGCGACGGTGCTGCTCGTCCTGCACGAGCTCGGCGCCCTGGAGCCCCTGATCGACCGGGCGATCGTCCTGCGCGACGGATGCGTCATGCACGACGGGCCGCCCCCCGAGGCCGTGGGACAGCACGCGCTGCCCGGCCACGACCACGTACACCCCCACGCGGCCACCGAGCCCGTCCGGACGGGACTGCTGACCTGATCATGCTCGAATTCCTGAACCCCCCCTTCATGCAGCGGGCCCTGATCGCGGCCGTCCTGGTCGGCATCACCGCCCCCGCCATCGGCATCTATCTGGTCCAGCGCCGCCAGGCCCTGATGGGCGACGGCATCGGCCATGTCGCGATGACCGGTGTCGGCCTCGGCTTCCTGCTCTCCACCAACCCGGTCTGGATGGCGACACTCGTCGCCGTCGCCGGTTCGGTCGTGATGGAGCTCATCCGCTGGTACGGACGCACCCGGGGCGACATCGCGCTGGCCATGCTGTTCTACGGCGGCATGGCGGGCGGGGTGATGCTGATCAACCTCTCGGACACCGGCTCCAACGCCAACCTGACCTCGTATCTCTTCGGCTCCCTCTCGACGGTCTCCGAGGAGGACGTCGTCGCGATCGTCGCGCTGGCCGCCTTCGTGGTGCTGGTCACCGTGGGGCTGCGGCGGCAGCTGTTCGCGGTCAGCCAGGACGAGGAGTTCGCCCGGGTCACCGGGCTGCCGGTGCGCGTGCTCAACCTGCTGGTCGCCGTCACGGCCGCGGTCACCGTCACCGTGGCGATGCGGGTCGTCGGCCTCCTTCTGGTCAGCGCGCTGATGGTGGTGCCCGTCGCCGCCGCCCAGCAGATCTCGAAGTCCTTCAAGGTGACGTTCGTCCTGGCCGTCGTCATCGGTACGGCCGTCACCCTGGCCGGCACCGTGACCTCGTACTACCAGGACGTGCCGCCCGGCGCGACGATCGTGCTGCTCGCCATCGCCGCGTTCGTGCTGCTGACGGCGCTCGCCACGCCGCTGGCCCGCAGGCGCGCCAAGGAACACAAGGGCGAGGACGACCGGTGCACCCTTGAGGTACCGGCGGCCCGCCCCGCGTCGGACGACGTGCGGGTGTGACCGTGCCGCCGGGAAGGGCTGGCACAATGGCCCGACATACGTACGGGCGACACGAGGAGGCAGCTGTGGCGACGGCGCCGATCAGTGGCACGAACGCGGCACCGGTACGCGGCCGGTCCACCCGGCAGCGGGCGGCGGTCGCGGCGGCGCTCGACGAGGTCGACGAGTTCCGCAGCGCCCAGGACCTGCACGACGTGCTCAAGCACCGGGGCGACTCGGTCGGGCTGACCACGGTCTACCGCACGCTCCAGTCCCTCGCCGACGCCGGCGAGGTGGACGTCCTGCGCACGACGGACGGCGAGGCGGTCTACCGGCGCTGCTCGACCGGTGACCACCACCACCATCTGGTGTGCCGCGTCTGCGGCAAGGCCGTCGAGGTGGAGGGCCCCGCGGTGGAGCAGTGGGCCGAGACCATCGCCTCGCAGCACGGCTATGTGAACGTGGCCCACACCGTGGAGATCTTCGGCACCTGCGCCGACTGCGCGGCCGGGCGGAGCTGACGTACGGCGGGGGCCCTCACCGGTCCCCCGCCGCCGCCGGGCTCAGCCCTTGGTGATCTCCTCGGCACCGCCGAAGCGCCGGTCGCGCCGGGCGAACTCCAGGCAGGCGTTCCAGAGGTCGCGGCGGTCGAAGTCCGGCCACAGGACGTCCTGGAAGACCATCTCGGCGTACGCGCTCTGCCAGATCAGGTAGTTGGACGTGCGCTGCTCACCGCTGGGGCGCACGAAGAGGTCCACGTCCGGCATGTCCGGGTAGTAGATGTACTTCGCGAACGTCTTCTCGTTGACCTTCGAGGGGTCGAGCTTCCCCGCCGCGACGTCCTCGGCGATGCGCTGCGCGGCATCGGCGATCTCGGCCCGGCCGCCGTAGTTGACGCAGAAGTACAGCGTCATCTTGTCGTTGTCCTTGGTCTGCTCCTGGGCGACCTGGAGCTCCTGGACGACCGACTTCCACAGCTTCGGCATGCGGCCCACCCAGCGGATGCGGATGCCGAGCTCGTCCATCTCGTCACGCCGGCGGCGGATGACGTCCCGGTTGAAGTTCATCAGGAACTTCACCTCCTCCGGGGAACGCTTCCAGTTCTCCGTGGAGAAGGCGTACAGCGAGAGGTTCTTGACGCCCATCTCGATACAGCCCTTGAGGACGTCCATGACGACGCCCTCGCCGACCTTGTGGCCCTCGGTGCGCGGGAGGCCCCGCTCCTTGGCCCAGCGGCCGTTCCCGTCCATCACCACGGCGACGTGCTTGGGCACGAGCTCGCCGGGGATCTTCGGCGGGGTGGCGCCGGAGGGGTGCGGCTCGGGGGTCTTGTACTCACGCCGGTTACGGCCGCCGAGCATCCCGCGTACTGCCATGGGCTTCTCTCGTCTCCCTGTGTCACTTCTCTACGTACCGCAGCGAGCGCAGACCGCGCTCCAGATGCCAGTGCAGGTAGGCGGACACGAGCCCGCTCCCCTCCCTGACATGACGCGCCTCGGACGCGTCCGCCGTCTCCCAGTCACCGGTGAGCAAGGCGCTCAGCAGTTCGACGGCCTCCGCCGAGGGTACGACGCTGCCGGGCACCCGGCAGTCGCCGCATATGACGCCGCCCGCCGCGACGGAGAAGAACCGGTTCGGTCCGGGCATTCCGCACTTGGCGCAGTCGTCGAAGCTCGGGGCGTAGCCGTTGACGGCGAGGGAGCGCAGCAGGAAGGCGTCCAGGATGAGATTCGGCGCGTGCTCGGCGCGCGCCAGGGTGCGCAGACCGCCGACGAGCAGGAGGTACTGCTGGACCGCCGGCTCGCCCTCGTGGTCGGTGAAGCGCTCGGCGGTCTCCAGCATCGCGGTGCCCGCGGTGTAGCGGGCGTAGTCGGAGACGATCCCGCCGCCGTACGGGGCGATCGTCTCGCTCTGGGTGCACAGCGGGAGGCCCCGGCCGACGAGCTCGCTGCCGCGTGCGAAGAACTGCACGTCCACATGGGAGAAGGGTTCGAGCCGCGCCCCGAACTTGGACTTGGTGCGGCGCACCCCGCGCGCCACGGCGCGCACCCGCCCGTGGCCGCGGGTCAGGATCGTGATGATCCGGTCGGCCTCGCCCAGCTTCTGCGTACGCAGCACGACGCCGTCGTCCCGGAACAAGCTCATGCGCCCATTGTCGCGCACCCGGGCCGGCGCCCGGAGGCGGTCCTCACTCCCGGCGCCCCGCGGGCACGACCGCCCCGGACTCGTAGGCGATGATCACCAGTTGCGCGCGGTCCCGGGCGTCCAGCTTGCCCATGATCCGGCTCACATGGGTCTTCGCGGTGAGGGGGCTGAGGCCCAGTGCCCCGGCGATCTCCGTGTTGTTCAGGCCCCGTGCTACGAGGGTGAGCACCTGGCGCTCCCGGTCCGTGAGGCACTCCGGGCCGCCCGGCCTGCCCACGGCGGGTGCGCCGGGCGCGCTGAGGACCCGGGCGATGAGCCGCGCGGTCGGGCCGGGCGAGAGCAACGACTCGCCCGCGGCGACCGTCCTGATGGCCGCGAGGAGTTCGGCGGGCCCTCGTGTCCTTGACCAGGAAGCCGGAGGCACCCGCGCGCAGCGCCTCCACGACGTGGTCGTCGGTGTCGTACGTCGTCAGGACCAGCACCTTCACTCCGGCGAGGTCCTCGTCGGCCGCGATGCGGCGGGTGGCCTCGATGCCGTCGAGCTCGGGCATCCGGATGTCCATGACCACGAGGTCGGCCCGTGCCGAGCGGGCCTTCTCGACCGCCTCCAGGCCGGTGCCGGCCTCGGCGACGACGGTCATGTCCGGGTCGGACCCGACGAGCATCGCGAAGGCCGCCCTGACCAGCCTCTGGTCGTCGGCGAGCAGGACCCGGATCACCGGACCGCCCCCTCGGGCCGGACGTTCTCGGTGGGGAGCCCGGGCAGCGGCAGCACGGCGGCGACCTGGAAGCCCCCGCGCGCCAGAGGAGCCGCGTCCAGGGTGCCGCCGGAGCTGCGGGCCCGTTCCCGCATGCCCACGATGCCGAATCCGGGCCCGGCGGCGGCCTCCCGGGGACGGCGTCCCGAGGGGGCCCCGTCGTCGGCGACGACGACCCGCAACGCGGGGTGACCCGGGTCCGCCTCCACGCTCACGTCGATCCGCACTCCCGGCCCCGCGTGCCGTACGGCGTTCGTCAGCGCCTCCTGCACGATCCGGTAGGCCGCCGCCCCGGTCGCCGGAGCGACCGGGCTCTCCGGAGCGCGTACGGACAGCCGCACACTCGCCCCGGCGGTCTCCGCGGCCCGTACGAGGCCCGGGAGCGCGGCGAGGCCGGGCAGCGGCCCTTCGCCGCCGTCGGAGCCGTCACGCAGCACCTGGAGGGTGGTCCGCAGTTCGGCACGGGCCTCCCGGCAGGTGTCCGCGATGTCGTCGAGGGCCCGGGCGACGGCCGCACGGTCCAGCCGGTCCGGGGCGGCGGTCAGGATGTGCGAGGCGACCGAGGTCTGCACCCCGATGACGGTGATGCTGTGGGCGAGCAGGTCGTGCAGGTCACGGGCGATCCGCAGCCGCTCCTCGGCGACCCTGCGCCGCGCCTCCTCCTCCCGGGTGCGTTCGGCGCGTTCGGCGCGCTCCACCATGGAGGCGACGTATCCGCGGTAGAGGCGCACGTCCACCCCGAAGAAGAGCACGGCGGCGATCCAGCCGGAGATCCGCAGCAGTTCGAGCCCGTGATGGGCATCGATGGCGGTGACGACGGACACCATCACGGCGATCACGCCGCAGCCGGTGATCAGGGTACGCAGCGGGCGGCCGGTCACCGCCACGGTGTAGAGCACCAGGAAGGTCTGCGGCATCGGTGCCGTGTGGGAGTTGTCCAGGCCGTGGTACGTCATGAGCAGCAGGACCATAGCGAGCAGCACCGCGACGGGGTTGCTGCGCCGCCGAACCAGGGCCAGGACGCTGCCGAGCAGCAGGAGCCACCCGGTCGTGTCGGGGAACCGCCCGTCGTCGGTCGTGAAGGCGAGCACCGCCGACAGCGCACCGGCGCCCACCGCCAGGAGGGCGTCGGTGCGCAGCCTGTGCGGCGCGTCCATGGGGTCGCGGTTGACGACCGCCAGGACGCGCTCGCCTCGGCGCGTGATGCGGGGAGCGGACACGCTGCCATCCTCGGTCGGCCGGGGGGTCGCCGTCAGCGACTTGTCACGAGTTCCGGCGCGTGGGGGAGATTTTCGGCCGGTGCGCGGCCGAGAGGACCCGGCCACCACATCCGGCGGCCCAGGGCCACGCTCGCCGCGGTCACGAGGTAGGTGCGGACCAGGAACGTGTCCAGCAGCACCCCGACGGCGATGACGAAGCCCATCTCGGCCAGGGCCGTCATCGGCATGCTGACGAGGACGGCGAAGGTGGCCGCGAGCACGAGTCCGGCCGAGGCGATGACGCCGCCCGTCGTCCGCAGCGCCGTGAGGGCGGCGTCCGTCGGTCCGGCTCCGGCCAGGGACTCCTCGCGCATCCGGTGCATCAGGAAGATGCCGTAGTCGACGCCGAGCGCGACCAGGAAGACGAAGGAGAGCAGGGGCAGTCCCGGGTCGGTGCCCTCCATTCCGAGGAGCGGCTCCAGCACGAGACCGGCGATGCCGAGCGCGGCTCCCCAGACGGCGACCACGGCCACCACGAGCAGCAGGGGGGCCACGAGGCTGCGCAGGAGTGCGACCAGGATCAGCAGGACGGCGAGGACGACCAGGGGGACGACGATCCTCAGGTCGCGGGCGTTGGTCTCCTCCAGGTCCGCCTGCTGGGCGCTGGGCCCTCCGACGTGGCTGCCGTCGAGGGTGTCGCGCAGGGTGTCGATGACGGCCCGTTCCCCCGGCGACTCCGGAGGGGCCTGGGCGGTGACGGTGAGCTCGGTCCATCCGCCGGCGCTGCGGCCCTTTTCGGCTCCGGCGACACCCTCGGTCGCACGGGCCCGTGCGAGCGTCCGGTCGGCCTGCCCCGTGGGGGTGATCACGGTGACCGGCTGTGTGGACCGCTCGGGGAAGGCGGCGGCGAGCGTCCCCATGGCGCTGATGGACTCGGGCGTGCTGGTGAACGAGTCCTCCTGCTTCAGGTCGCCGGGCAGGCCGAACACGCCGAGCGACAGGGCCCCGAGCAGCACGCCCCCGGTGACGAGCACGGCCACGGGGCGGCGTCCGGCGGAACCGCCCATGGCGGAGAAGACCGAGCGCTGCTGCCGGGACACGGCGCCGTACGCGGGCGTCAGCGGCCAGAAGACGCGCCGTCCCAGGATCACGAGCAGGGCGGGGAGCAGGGTCGTCATCGCGAGGAGGGCGCACAGCACGCCGACCGCCGCGATGGGTCCCATGCCCCGGCTGCTGTTGAGATCGGCGGCGAGGAGGCACAGCATGCCCACGGCGACGGTGCCCGAGGAGGCGAGGACCGCGGGCCCGCAGCCGCGCAGCGCGGCGGCCATGGCGTCCACGGGCCGTTCCAGGCGGCCCAGTTCCTCGCGGTAGCGGGCGACGAGCAGCAGGGCGTAGTCCGTGCCCGCGCCGAAGACCAGGATGGTCATGACGGCTGAGCTCTGGCCGCTGACGGTCGTGCCGAAGCCCTGGTTCAGCCCGTAGGCCACCGCCATCGACAGGACGTCGGCGAGGCCCGCGACGACCAGGGGGACCAGCCAGAGGAACGGACTCCGGTAGATCAGGATGAGCAGGAGCGCGACGACACCCACCGTGGTGTAGAGCAGCGGCCCGTCGAGGGACGTGTAGACCTCCTGGGCGTCCGAGGCGAGCGCACCGGGCCCGCCGACCTCGGCGCTCAGCCCGCCGCCCCCCTCGGCCCGTTCGCGTACGTCCGTGACGAAGGCGGTCCTGGCCTCCTGGTCCTGGCCGGGCGCGGTCGAGGAGACCGGGAACATCAGGGTCGTGCCGTCGTCGGAGGGGACGCCCCCGGGCACCGCGGGGAGGCCGTGCTCCCGTGTGACGGCGGCGATCTGCTCACCCGCCGTGGCCCGGTCCTCGGCAGTCAGCCCGCCGGCCCGGTGGTAGACGACGACGAGGTCGGTCGACTCCCCGCCGGGCAGGGTGTCCTGGATTCTCGCGACCTGGGTGGAGTCCGCGCCCGCCGGCAGGTAGTCGACGGCACGGTCGCGCTGGACGTCGCCGAGCTTGCCCGCGAAGGGCATAGCGACGGCGATCAGGACGACCCAGAACGCCAGGATCAGCCACGGCAGCTTGCGCCCCGGTCCTCTGCTCCGCCGCTGCCGCGGTGGTGTGCCGCTGATCTCCGTTTCGGCCCGCATGGCGTGGCCCTCCCCTCCTGGACGGTGTCGGACCTGTCCAGACTCCCGGCCGGGGAAGGCCGATTCGTCGCGCGGGGGAAGGACACGGCCGCTACCGCCGGGGGTGGCGGAGGACGGCCGTTACTCCCCGGGGAGTACGCCGGAGGGCTACGAGGGTGTACGCGCCGCCGCCGCGAGCAGTTCCGCGGTGTCGGCGGGACAGAGCTGGAGCGCGCCGCCCACCATGGTCAGCACCTCCCGCTCCGCCTGGCTGTACGGGCCGTCGGCGAGCGCGATCCTGGCGCCCCGCAGCAGGACGCCCTCCCGGCCGGCCACGGCGAGGTGCGGCGCGAGGGGCTTGAGGACCTCGTGCAGCTCGATGGCGAGGGCGGCGCCGCAGGCCTCGGCCGCGGGTCCCGCCGTACCGCTGGGGCCGGTGTCGGCGGCGAGCACCTCGACGATGGTGAAGAGCTGCTCCTGGGTGCAGTCGTCGAGTCCGGCGTCACGGACGATCCCCGCTGCGGTCTCCAGGACCGTACGGGAGGTGGTGCCGCCCGCGGCGAGCACGGCGAGCGTGACGGTGTGCACGGCCTCCCGCAGCATCGCGGAGAACCGGGTGGTGGTGGGGCGGTCGAGGGTGTCCGTCGCGAAGTGCGCCCGGCACGCCACGCATTCGACGACGTGTCCCGCACTGCCCCGGTTCAGGAGCGGCAGGCCGAGGACCGTGAGCCGGTGGCGGCCGGTGAGGCGCTGGTAGTTGCGGTCGCCGCCGCAGCCCGGGCAGAAGAACTCGCCGTCGCCGACGGTGTCCCAGACGGTGCGGACGCCGCAGATACGCAGTCCTGTGGCGCGTTGTCCTTTGGCTGTCCGCACGTCGCACACCTCCGTAACTCCACGGCAACATTGCCGCGTTGGACGTGATGTTAGCCACATGCGTGATGTGGCGTCAGTATCCCGGACGTCACAACACCGGGATATGGCCGAACCCCGCCCACCCTCGACGGGTGAACGGGGCTCGCGGGCCGGGCAGTTCGGCGGTGTATCGGAATTTTGTCCGCTATGCCGCCGACCGGGGTCAGCGGGTCGCGCGGTTGACCGCGGAGACGACCGCCTTCAGCGAGGCGCGCGTGGTGTTGGCGTCGATACCGATGCCCCACAGGACCTTGCCGTCGATGGCGCACTCGATGTAGGAGGCGGCCTGGGCGCTCGCGCCCTCGCTCATCGTGTGCTCGGTGTAGTCCAGCAGACGGGCGTCGATGCCGATGGCCTGCAGCGCCTCGAAGAACGCGGAGATCGGGCCGTTGCCCGTGCCGCTCAGCACCGTGTCCGTGCCGTCGACGGTCGCCTCGACGGTGATCGTGTCCTGGCCGTCGGAACCGGTCGTCGTCTGGCCCGAGCGGATCTGCACGCGCCCCCAGGCGTTTTCGGGGCTGGGCAGGTACTCGTCCCGGAAGGTCGACCAGATCTGGGACGGGGTGACCTCGCCGCCCTCGGCGTCGGTCTTGGCCTGAATGATCCGGGAGAACTCGATCTGCATCCGGCGCGGCAGGTCCAGCTTGTGGTCGTTCTTCAGGACGTAGGCGATCCCGCCCTTGCCGGACTGCGAGTTGACCCGGATGACGGCCTCGTAGGAGCGGCCGACGTCCTTCGGGTCGATCGGCAGGTACGGCACGGCCCACTCGATGTCGTCGACGGTCTTCCCCCGGGAGGCGGCGTCGGCCTCCATGGCGTCGAAGCCCTTCTTGATGGCGTCCTGGTGGGAGCCGGAGAAGGCGGTGTAGACCAGGTCGCCCGCGTAGGGGTGGCGCGGGTGGACCTCCATCTGGTTGCAGTACTCGCTGGTGCGGCGGATCTCGTCGATCTGCGAGAAGTCGATCTGCGGGTCGACGCCCTGCGAGAAGAGGTTCATGCCCAGGGTGACCAGGTCGACGTTGCCGGTGCGCTCGCCCTGGCCGAACAGGCAGCCTTCGATGCGGTCGGCACCGGCCATGATGGCCAGCTCTGCGGCGGCGACGGCCGTACCGCGGTCGTTGTGCGGGTGGACCGACAGGCAGACGTACTCGCGGCGGGTCAGGTTGCGCGACATCCACTCGAAGCGGTCCGCGTGGGTGGAGGGCGTCGAACGCTCCACGGTGGCGGGCAGGTTCAGGATGATCTCGCGGCCCTCCTCGGGCTGCCAGACGTCGCAGACCGCCTCGCAGACCTCCAGGGCGAAGTCCAGCTCGGTGTCGGTGAAGATCTCCGGGCTGTACTGGTAGCCGAAGATCGTCTCGTCGCCCAGGATCTTGTCCGCGTACTCCATGACCAGACGCGTGCCGTCCACGGCGATCTGCTTGACCTCCTCCTTGGAGCCGCGGAAGACCACGCGGCGGAAGGTGGGGGCGGTGGCGTTGTACAGGTGGACGGTGGCCCGGTGGGCGCCGCGCAGCGATTCGACGGTGCGCTCGATCAGCTCTTCGCGGGCCTGCGTCAGGACGGAGATCGTCACGTCCTCGGGGATCGCGCCCTCTTCGATGATGGAGCGTACGAACGCGAAGTCGGTCTCGCCGGAGGACGGGAAGCCGACCTCGATCTCCTTGTAGCCCATGCGTACGAGCAGGTCGAACATCTCGCGCTTGCGGGCCGGCGACATCGGGTCGATCAGGGCCTGGTTGCCGTCACGCAGGTCGGTGGACAGCCAGCGGGGCGCCACGGTGATGCGGTTGTCCGGCCACGTGCGGTCGGCGATGTCCACGGCCTCGTAGCCGCGGTACTTGTGGACCGGCATCCCGGAAGGCTTCTGCAGCTGCGTCGCGTTGGTCACCGGGGTGGGTCCGCCGACGGGGGTTGCGGCATCGGTGCGCGCGGAAGAGTTCACTGCGGTCATGGCGTACGGCTCCTCTGAGGTCCAGCAGGGGCGGCCGACTGTGTCGCTGCAACAGCGAACTCCGCGGGGAGGGAGCCGGCCTACGACTACAGGCCCTCGCCGCGGCAGCTAAGAAGGAGCAGCCCGAAACGCATGATGCGGCAACACTAACCGAGGGGCGCCTGTTACGTCGGTCCGTATCAGTATGCGGGATCAGGCCCTCATGCAGGCAGAACGGTGATACATCACTCTATTTCGTCAATCGCAATCGCAATTAGTGACAGCGTGGATACGGAGTGCCACAGTCATTTGCATGCAGCCTCGACCGAACAACGGGCTCCAGCCCGTCTTCTGCACCATCGTGCCGCCCCACGTCCTCGACAAGCTGTCCCAGGCCGACGACCCGCTCCTGGCCGATCCCGCACGGCGCACCCTGGAGGCCGACGCGGCCCGGCGCCACCACCGGCAGGTGACCGCGCTGGCCTGGACACCGCAGGCGACCGTGACCTCCGCCGCGGTCCCCAGCAAGCCCCACCGCACCCTGTACGACTGCGAGCACGGCACGGACCTGCCGGGCCGCAAGGTACGCGACGAGGGCGACGAGCCCACCCGCGACGCCAGCGTCAACCGCGCGTACGCCGGGCTGGGCGCCACCTTCGACCTGCTGCTCACGGAGTACGGCCGCAGCTCGATCGACGGCAAGGGACTGCCCCTCATCGGCTCCGTGCACTACGACGAGAAGTACAACAACGCGTTCTTCGACGGCGAGCAGATGGTCTTCGGGGACGGCGACGGGGAGATCTTCCTCGACTTCACCATCGCGATCGACGTCATCGCCCACGAGCTGGCGCACGGGCTCACCCAGTACACCGCCAACCTCGCGTACGAGGGCCAGTCGGGCGCCCTCAACGAATCGGTGTCCGACGTCTTCGGCTCCCTGGTCAAGCAGTACTCGCTGGGCCAGAGCGCGGACCAGGCCGACTGGCTGATCGGCGAAGGGCTGCTCGCCCCCCGGGTCAGCGGTGTGGCGCTGCGCTCGATGAAGGCCCCGGGCACGGCGTACGACGACGATGTGCTCGGCAAGGACCCGCAGCCCGCCTCGATGGACGACTACGTCGAGACGGACGAGGACAACGGCGGGGTCCACATCAACTCCGGCATCCCCAACCGCGCCTTCTATCTGCTGGCCACGGCTCTGGGCGGCAACGCCTGGGAGCGGGCGGGCCGGATCTGGTTCGACGTGCTGACCGGCGGCGAACTCGCCCAGGACGCGTCCTTCACGGACTTCGCCAAGCTGACCGTCGCGGCGGCGCAGCACAGGTTCGGGGAGGGCGACGAGGCGGAGGCGGTGCTGAAGGCATGGTCGGAGGTGGGCGTGCCCACACGCTGACCGGGTAGATATGAGCCGGCCCCGTCCGGACGGGGCCAGGCAGGAGCAGGACGCATGCGCATTCAGGTGAGCCGCACCGGCGGGTTCGCCGGCATCGCACGGCGCGGCGAGGTCGACACCGGCGGACGGCCCGACGCGGCCGAATGGGAGGCCCTGGCCGAGTCGGCGCTCGCCGTCGGTGACGGCGGCCCGCCCGCGGGGGTGCCGGACGGTTTCCGCTACCGGATCACGGTGGGCGACCGGACGGTCGACTGCGCGGACCCACGGCTCACGCAGGCGCAGCGGACGCTGATCTCCCGGGTCCTGAAGGAGGGCGCGTAGGCCCGGGAGGCGGCACTCCGCCGACCGGGCCGCGCGGTCTCAGAAGCCCAGTTTGCGCAGCTGCTTCGGGTCGCGCTGCCAGTCCTTGGCGACCTTCACATGCAGGTCCAGGAAGACGGGCGTGCCGAGCAGCGCCTCGATGTGCTTGCGCGACTTGGTGCCGACGTCCTTGAGTCGCTTGCCCTTCGGGCCGATGATGATGCCCTTCTGGCTGGGCCGCTCGATGTAGACGTTCGCGTGGATGTCCAGCAGCGGCTTGTCCGCCGGACGGTCCTCACGCGGCAGCATCTCCTCGACGACCACCGCGATGGAGTGCGGCAGCTCGTCCCGTACTCCTTCGAGTGCGGCCTCGCGGATCAGCTCCGCGACCATGACCATCTCGGGCTCGTCGGTGAGGTCGCCCTCCGGGTAGAGCGGGGGGCTCTCCGGCAGGAGCGGGGCGATCAGGTCCGCCAGCAGACCGACCTGCTGGTCCTTGACCGCGGAGACCGGGATGATCTCCGCCCACTCGAAGCCGAGCTCGTCCGCCAGCGCGGAGACGGCGAGCAGCTGCTCGGCGAGCGCCTTGGACTCCACCAGGTCGGTCTTGGTGATGATCGCGATCTTCGGGGTCTTCCTGATCCCGGCGAGTTCCTTGACGATGTACTTGTCGCCGGGGCCGAGCTTCTGGTCGGCGGGCAGGCAGAAGCCGATGACGTCGACCTCGGCCCAGGTGGTCCGCACGACGTCGTTGAGCCGCTCCCCGAGCAGGGTGCGCGGCTTGTGGAGCCCGGGCGTGTCCACCAGGATCAGCTGGGCGTCGTCGCGGTGCACGATGCCCCGGACCGTGTGCCGGGTGGTCTGGGGGCGGTTGGAGGTGATCGCCACCTTCTGACCGACCAGAGCGTTCGTGAGGGTGGACTTGCCCGCGTTGGGGCGGCCCACGAAGCAGGCGAAGCCGGCCCGGTGGGGGGCGGTGTTCTCAGCCTGCTGCGCAGCAGCTTCTGTGTTCGGTCGAGCGCTCATGGCGCCCATTCTCCCCGATCCCGGCGGCGGCGTTGCACAGCAGGGCGAGGCCGCCCCCGATTCAGCCCGCGGCGACGGTCGACCGCAGGGTCCCGTCCGGCCCGGCGAGCAGCACGGGCGTGTCGGGACCGCCCAGGTCACGCACGGCGGCGCGGTCGGCGTCCGACGCGGCGGAGGCCTCGGACACGACGGCCGCCGCCTCCAGCGAAGTGGCTCCGCTGGCCACCGCCATGGCCACCGCGGTCTGCAGCGCGCTGAGCTTCAGCGACTCCAGGGCCACGGTGCCCGCGGCGTACGTACGTCCGGTCTCGTCCCGGACCGCCGCGCCCTCCGGGACCGCGTTGCGGGCGCGGACGCTGCGGGCCAGCGTGACGATCTTGCGGTCCTCGGGGCCCAGGTCGGTGCTCTCAGTCATGGTCCGAGCATACGAGGGGGCCTTCTCAGCCCGGGACGGGGTACATCGAGCCGCGCCGGCCCTCGGGCGAGTCCAGCCACTGGAGCTTGGCCTCGGTGCCGGTGTCCGGCAGCGGGGTGTGCAGGACGATCACCAGATCGGGGCGCGCGGGCACCCTCAGCTGGGTGGACTCCACGCTCAGCGCTCCGACCAGCGGATGGTGCAGCTCCTTGCGGACCTGGCCGCCCGGAATGACGTCACGCCGGTCCCAGAGCGCGGCGAACTCGGGGCTGAGCTCCCTCGCCTCGGCGACGACGGCCCGGAAGCCCTCGTCCTCGGGGGACTCCGAGCAGGCCGCCCGGAACTGCGCGACGACCCGGGGCGCGATCTCCTCCCAGTGGGTCGAGCGGGCCCGGTAGACCGGGTCGGTGAAGAAGGCGATCATGCAGTTCTGCACTATCCCGGGGCGCATGCCGAGCACCGCCGAAGCGGCGTCGTTGTAGAGCACCGTGTTCCAGTAGCGGTCCATGATGTGGGCCGGGAAGGGCATCCAGGCGTCGATCAGCCTGGTCAGCCCCTCGCACATGTCCTGGTGGGCCGGATCGACCTCCAGGGCGGGCGGGTTGAGCCCCGCGAGGACGTAGAGATGACGGCGTTCCGCGCTGCTGAGGCGCAGCACCCGGGCGACGGAGTCCAGGACCTGCGGTGACACGGTGATGTCGCGACCCTGTTCCAGCCACTGGTACCAGGAGACCCCGACGCCCGCGAGGACGGCGACCTCCTCGCGGCGCAGTCCGGGCGTGCGCCGCCGGGCCCCGCCGTCCGGGAGGCCGGCCTCGGCCGGGGTGACCCTGGCCCTGCGGCTCCTGAGGAACTCGCGCAGTTCGCCGAGGCGGTGGGCCTTGTCGCCGGTGGTGCCCCGGGCGGTCGTGTCCTCGACCGCGGTGCTGTGCTGGGCCGGTGAGGCCACGTACTCCCCCTGGTGTCCGTGTCCGCGAGTGCCTGCCTGGTGGTGCGGCCAACAGGATAAGTTCCCGCTCCCCACGGATATTCCGGCGCGTCCAGGGTGTGGGACATGGCGATCGAATCCCCGACTCATCCCTCCCCCGGCACCACCGGCCCCGCTGCCGCCGCGCCGCCCTCGCTCTCCGGCCGGGCCCGGCTGGTGCTCTTCGTGCTCTGCGCCGCCCAGTTCATGGTGGCGCTCGACTTCTCCGTACTGAACGTCGCCCTGCCGGTCCTCGGTGAGGACCTGGGGCTCAGCAGATCAGGGCTCCAGTGGGCCGTCACCGCGTTCGCCCTGCCGTCCGGTGGCTTCCTGCTGCTCTTCGGCCGGATCGCCGACCTCTACGGCAGGCGCAGGCTGTTCCTCACCGGCCTCGCCGTGTTCGGCGCCTCCTCGGTGCTCGCTACGCTGGCCTGGGACCCGGCGTCCTTCCTGGCCGGGCGGGCGCTGCAAGGGCTCGGAGCGGCCGTGATCGTGCCGACCGGGATGTCCCTGCTGACCACCACCTTCCCTGAGGGCCCGCTGCGTGACAGGGCGCTGGGCATCAGCGGGACGCTGCTCTCGCTGGGCTTCACCGTCGGCATGGTCTCCGGTGGTGTGCTGACCGACACGCTGGGCTGGCGCTCCACGATGGGGCTGCTGGCCGGTGCCGCCGTGATCGTGCTGCTCCTGGCCCCGAAGCTGCTCACCGAGTCGCGTACGCCGGACCGGCCGAAGCTCGACGTGCCCGGAGCCGCCACCGTCACCGGTGGGCTGCTCTCCCTGATCTACTCGCTCTCCACGGCGGCCGAGCACGGCTTCGGCAGGGCGGACGTGCAGGTCACCCTGGTGCTGGGAGTGGTCCTGCTCGGCTCGTTCGCGGTGATCGAGTCCCGCTCGGCCGCGCCGCTGGTCTCGCTCCCGATGCTGCGCCGCCGTACGGTCGCGTTCGGCAATCTGGGCGGCCTGGCGACCTTCTCGATGATGAGCACCATCGTCTTCGTCCTGACGCTCTACCTCCAGGATTTGCTGCACCTGTCGGCGCTCGGCACCGGGCTCGTCTTCGGGGTGCAGGGGCTCGTGTCGGCCGCGGCAGGGATCTACGCCCCGCGGATCGTGGGCCGGATCGGTGCGCGCCGGACCCTGGTGCTCTCGCTGCTCGGCCAGGGACTGTTCATCGGGGCGCTGCTCGGTCTGGGCGAGGACTCGGGCGTCTGGCTGGCGACCGTGGCGGTCTCGCTGGCGAGCGCCTGCCATCTGGGCGCGATCATCGCGTACGGGCTGACGGTGACGTCCGGTGTCCCGGACGCCGAGCAGGGGCTGGCGACCGGGCTGGTCACCACGACCCAGCAGGTGGGCCTCACGGTCGGCATCCCGCTGCTGGGGGTGCTCTCGACCACGCAGGGCTCGCTGTTCGACGGCGTGCGCCTGGTGGTGGCCGCCGCCGCGGTGATCCTGGTCGCGACGGGCCTGGTGGTGGGGGCCGGGCTGCGCAGGGCCGGCTGAGTGCCCCTGGGGGCACGGGCCCTACGGCCGGTCCAGGCGCAGCCGTTCCGCCTTGGGGAGGCCGGCCACGACCAGGTCGTAACTGTCCTCCACGAGCTCCCGGACCATGCGGTCCGGGAGCTCGGAGACGGTCACCGTGTTCCAGTGCCGCTTGTTCAGGTGGTAGCCGGGAACGATCGCGGGGTGCTCCTCCCGCAGGAGCAATGCCTCGTCCGGGTCGCACTTGAGGCTGACCGTCAGGGGCCTCGCGTCCAGGGCGCTCAGGGCGAACATCTTGCCCAGCACCTTGAAGACCGAGGCCTCGGGCCCGAAGGGGAACTCCTCCGCGCTCGCGTTGAACTCCAGGCACAGGGTGCGCAGTTCCTGCGGCGTCACGCCGACTCCGTTCCCTCCGGTTCGACCAGCACCGTGACGATCTTGTTCCTGCGGCCCGCCGGCGACTCGGCGGTCAGGCGCAGCTTGCGCCCGTCGGGCAGGTCGACGATCGAGGTGGCCCCGGAGATCGGGACCCTCCCGAGTGCCTTGGCCAGCAGGCCGCCGACGGTCTCCACGTCCTCGTCGTCGTAGGCGTCGAGGCCGAACAGCTCCCCGAGGTCGCCGATGTCGAGCCGGGCGGTGACCCGGAAGCAGCCGTTCTCCAGCTCCTGGACCGGCGGGAGTTCGCGGTCGTACTCGTCGGTGATCTCTCCGACGATCTCTTCCAGGATGTCCTCGATGGTGACGATCCCGGCCGTGCCGCCGTACTCGTCGATGACCACGGCGACATGGCTGCGGTCCTGCTGCATCTCGCGCAGCAGGTCCCCGGCGTTCTTCGTGTCGGGGACGAAGGCGGCGGGGCGCATCGCCGTGGAGACGAGGTCGGCCTCCGCGTCCCGGTTGATGTGCGTCTTGCGGACCAGGTCCTTGAGGTAGACGATCCCGACGATGTCGTCCTCGTTCTCCCCGGTGACCGGGATGCGGGAGAAGCCGGAGCGGAGCGCGAGGGTGAGCGCCTGGCGGACCGTCTTGTAGCGCTCTATGCAGACCAGGTCGGTGCGGGGCACCATCACCTCGCGCACGAGGGTGTCGCCGAGCTCGAAGACGGAGTGCACCATGCGGCGCTCGTCGTCCTCGATGAGCGACTCCTGCTCGGCGAGGTCGACCATCGCCCGGAGCTCCGCCTCGCTGGCGAACGGTCCCTTGCGGAAGCCCTTGCCGGGGGTCAGCGCGTTGCCGATGAGGATCAGCAGCTGCGGGATCGGCCCCATGATCCTCGCGAGCGGCAGCAGGACGTACGCAGCGGCCGTGGCGGTGTTCAGCGGGTGCTGGCGGCCGATGGTGCGCGGCGAGACGCCGACGGCGACATAGCTGACGAGGACCATGACGCCCATGGCGAGGGCCAGCGCCTGCCAGGTCTCCGGGAGTTCCTTGAGACAGGCGTACGTGACGAGGACTCCCGCCGACATCTCGCAGGCCACCCGGACGAGCAGCGCCACGTTGAGATAGCGGGTGGGGTCGGCCGCGACCTGCTCCAGCTTGGCGCTGCCCCGCCGCCCGGCCCGGACGGCCTCGGCCGCCCGGAAGCTCGACGTGCGCGCGATCCCGGCCTCGGCGCAGGCGGCGAGCCAGCCGACGACGACCAGCAGGACGGCGCCCGAGATGAGGGGGACGCTCACGAGACGGTGGGGGCGGGCGACGGCCCGGTCAGTCCGCGCTCACCGCGCCAGCCGTCGACGATCGCCGCCTGGAGCCCGAACATCTCGGCCTTCTCGTCCGGCTCCTCGTGGTCGTAGCCGAGGAGGTGCAGCACTCCGTGGACGGTGAGGAGCTGGAGCTCCTCGTCCATCGAGTGCCGCGTCTCGGCGTCCTCTCCCTGCTTCTTCGCTACCTCGGGGCAGAGCACGATGTCACCGAGGAGCCCCTGCGGGGGCTCCTCGTCGTCCTTGGCCGGGGGACGGAGCTCGTCCATCGGGAAGGACATGACATCCGTCGGGCCGGGGAGGTCCATCCACTGGATGTGGAGCTGCTCCATCGCGGCGCTGTCCACCACGATCACCGAGAGCTCGGACAGCGGGTGGATCCGCATCCGGGCCAGCGCGTAGCGGGCGATGTCGAGGATCGCCTGCTCGTCGACCTCGGTTCCGGACTCGTTGTTGACGTCGATCGACATGGTGCGCTGCTACTGCTTCCCGTTGCGGCCGGTGCGGCCCTCTGCGTTGTCGTACTTCTCGTACGCGTCGACGATACGGCCGACGAGCTTGTGCCGGACGACATCCTGCGAGGTGAGCCTGGAGAAGTGGACGTCATCGACGCCGTCCAGGATCTCCTGGACCTGACGCAGACCGCTCTTGGTGCCGCCCGGCAGGTCGACCTGGGTGACGTCACCGGTGACGACGATCTTCGAGTCGAAGCCGAGACGGGTGAGGAACATCTTCATCTGCTCGGCGCTGGTGTTCTGCGCCTCGTCCAGAATGATGAACGCGTCGTTCAAGGTCCGGCCGCGCATATAGGCCAGCGGCGCGACCTCGATCGTGCCCGCGGCCATCAGCCGGGGGATCGAGTCGGGGTCGAGCATGTCGTGCAGGGCGTCGTAGAGCGGACGCAGATACGGGTCGATCTTGTCGAAGAGCGTGCCGGGCAGGAAGCCGAGCCGCTCCCCCGCCTCGACGGCGGGCCTGGTCAGGATGATCCGGCTGACCTGCTTGGACTGCAGGGCCTGGACCGCCTTGGCCATCGCCAGATAGGTCTTTCCGGTACCCGCGGGGCCGATGCCGAAGACGATGGTGTGCTTGTCGATGGCGTCGACGTAGCGCTTCTGGTTGAGCGTCTTGGGGCGGATCGTGCGGCCACGGCTGGAGAGGATGTTCTGGGTGAGCACCTCGGCGGGGGTCTCCGCGCCGTCCCCGTTGCCGTTCCCGCTCGCCCTGAGCATGGCGATCGAGCGTTCCACAGCGTCCTCCGTCATCGGCAGCCCGGTGCGGAGCACCAGCACCATCTCGTCGAAAAGCCGCTGGATCAGGGCGACGTCGGCCGCGCTTCCAGTCGCGCTTATCTCGTTTCCCCGGACATGGATGTCGACGGCCGGGAACGCCGTTTCGATCACGCGCAGGAGCGAATCGCCCGACCCCAGGAGCATCACCATGGGGTGTGCGGCCGGAATGCTGATCCGGGCCCGCGCCTGCGGCTGTGTAGGTGACTGAGTCATGGGCCGGCCCTCGGGCCTGCGCATACCTCCCGTTGCAGGGCCGTCGCTGCTCGACGGCCTCTGGACTACCAGCGTACGACCTGGCACCGACAACACCGAGAGGTTTTACCCGGTGATCATCAGCGCTTCACTGCCGGAAGCCGATGGTCGGGACGGCGCGGCGCAGCGGCCATGCCCGGGACGTGGCGGGCAGCAGCTCCTCCAGGAAGGCGTAGCGCTCCAGCGCGGCCGGGTCCTGGTCGGCGCAGGTGCGTACCTGCTGCCACCAGCCGGCGATCTCCGCCCAGCCGGGTGCGGACAGTGATCCGCCGAACTCCTGGACCGAGAGGGCGGCCGTGAGCCCGGCGAAGGCGAGGCGGTCGGCGAGCGGCCAGCCGGCCAGGGTCCCGGTGACGAACCCCGCCACGAAGACGTCGCCCGCTCCCGTGGGGTCCATGGCCTCCACCTCGATGGCGGGCACCTCGGCGGCGGCGCCGGTCGTCCCGTCCACCGCGTAGGCGCCCTCCGCCCCGAGGGTGACCACGGCCAGCGGGACCCGTTCGGCCAGGGCGTGCGCGGCGGCGCGCGGGCACTTCGTACGGGTGTAGCGCATGGCCTCCTCGGCGTTGGGCAGAAAGGCGAGGCAGTGGCCGAGGTCGGGCAGGGCGTCCAGGTCCCAGCGGCCCGTCTCGTCCCAGCCGACATCGGCGAAGACCATCGCGCCGTCCCGTGCCGCCCGTGCCACCCAGGGCTCGCTGCGGCCGGGCACCAACGAGGCGACGGCGGCGCGGGCGCGCGGCGGGTGGTGCGGGAGGCTCCGGCCGGGCACCGGGGGCCCGGCGGGGGCGGGTGCCTCGTGGCCGTGCGAGACCATCGTGCGTTCGCCCTCGTACGCCATGGAGACGGTGACGGGCGAGTGCCAGCCGGGGACGGTGCGGGAGAGGGAGAGGTCGATGCCCTCCCCCTGTTCGAGCGCGTCCCAGCAGTACTCGCCGTAGTGGTCGTCGCCGAACGCGGCGGCCAGCGAGGTGCGCAGGCCGAGCCTCGCGAGGGCGGTGGCCATGTTGGCGACGCCGCCGGGACTGGAGCCCATCCCCCGGGCCCAGGACTCGGTTCCGCGCACCGGCGCGCTGTCCAGGCCGGTGAAGATGATGTCCAGGAAGACCGTGCCGGTCAGGAAGACGTCACAGGCGGGGTCCTGCGGGGCGCGCAGC
Organism: Streptomyces sp. NPDC002125; assembly: GCF_053593715.1. Lineage (NCBI taxonomy): Bacteria > Bacillati > Actinomycetota > Actinomycetes > Kitasatosporales > Streptomycetaceae > Streptomyces > Streptomyces sp. NPDC002125. The sequence continues at coordinate 30,962 of NZ_JBSFDD010000044.1, forward strand.
CCGGACAGCGGGTCGATGCCCGGATTGGGTGTGTTCACCGTGTGCTCCCCGGCCGTGGCAGATGAGATCAGTGCGGGATCCGGCCAGTGTGCCCGATTCGCGCCCCGGTTCGGCGGGCCCGCGCCGTACGCGCATCCTCACCCTCACCTGCATAAACATGCGCTGTTACCCGGCTCGAAAACGCATAAACATAGATGTGACCCAGATCACAACGGCCCGGCTTTCCGCCGCCTGTGCGCGCTTGATACAAATTGGCCCGCGAGCGCCGTTCGGGACAGTTGACGACGAGTGCCGCTTCTCCCGCTTTTTCTCGCCTTACCCTCCTCTGCCCCACCGCGCTCCGCCCTCCCCTGCCTTACCCCTGCTCTGCCCTCATCCGCCGTACCCGCTGTGCCCTCCCCCGCCTTCTTCTGCCTCCTCTGGCATGTCTTCAGGAACGCCCATGTCCTCGCGCCCTCGCGCCGCGTGGCCCCTGGTCGCCGTGTTCACCGCCGGTTACCTCGCCGCCTATCTCCTCCCCACCATCGTCGGCCGCCTCAGCACCTATCTGGGGCTCAGCTCGGCCCAGGCTGGCCTGGTCGGCAGTGCACTTCTGCTGAGTTCGGCCTCGGCCGGTTTCACCCTGGCGGGACGCGTCGAGAGATACGGGTCGCGGAAACCCGCACGCGCCGGACTGGTGCTGGCGGTGCTCGGCTACGGCTGCGCCGCGCTGACCACCTCGGTACCGCTGGTCGTCGCGGGTGTGGTCGTCGGCGGCTTCGGCTCGGGCACGGCGACCGCCGTCGCGGCGGCCGGGATCGCCGCGCAGCGTGACCCGCACCGGACCTCGTCGCTCGGGCTGCTCAGCGTCTCCGCGACGGCGGGCGCCCTCTATCTGACGGTCCCCCACCTGGGCGGCGGCCATCGGCTGCCCTTCGCCTCGATCGCCCTGGTCGCCCTGCTCGTCTGGCCGGCCACCTCCCGGCTGGGCGGCGCGCTCCCCGCGGGCACGGCGTCCCCGGTGCAGGGACGGCTGCCGCACCGGCGGTCGGGCCTGGTGCTGGCCGGCGGGATGCTCGTCTGGTCCATGGCGCAGAACGCGCTGTGGGGCGTGAGCAGCCGCATCGGCGCCGTACAGGTGGGGCTCTCCGAGGTCACCATCGGCGCCGTGTTCGCCGCCGCGCTCGGTGCCGGGCTGCTCGGTGTCATGGGCGCCGGGATGCTGGGTGCCCGTCTCGGGCGGGCGGTGCCGATCGGCGTCGGCACGATGATCATCGCGGGGAGCATCGTGCTGAGCTCCTCGGCCGAGGCCCTCGGGTCGTTCGCGACCGGCGAGATCGCGTGGAACACCTTCTACCCGGTGGTCCTGTCCTATCTGATCGGCCTGGCCGCCTCGCTCGACGTACGCGGCCGCTGGGCGGTCCTCGCGGGCTCGGCGTCCTCCGTCGGTACGGCCTGCGGCCCCCTGCTCGGCAGTGTGCTCTCCGAGCAGGCGGGCTACGCGGTGATGGGCCTGATCCTGGGGTCCGCCACGCTCCTGGTCGCGGCCCCCGTGACCGCGGTGGCGCTGCACACCGGCGGACGCCCGCTGGTGCCCGGTTCCGTACGGCGCAGGGGCGGTGCCCCGGCGGCTCTGCTCGCCGCCACCACCAACAGCCTGTCCGGCGCGGTGCCCAAGCTGGGCGCGCCGGAACAGGCGGTCGCGGAGATCAGCGTGCCCGCGCTACGGCGCAGGCGGCTGGTGCGGAGCGCGTTCCGTACGGCGGGACCGGCCGGCGGTGCCGGTCAGTCGAACGCGTACGCCTCGACCTCGGAGAGGTAGCGCGCCCTGCGCTCCTCGTCGTGGTCGAGGAAGGCCGCCTCGAAGGAGTTGCGGGCCAGCGTCCGCAGGTGCTCCTGGTCCAGGCCGAGCGCCTCGTGGACGGCGTGGAAGGTGTCTCCGACGTATCCGCCGAAGTAGGCCGGGTCGTCGGAGTTCACCGTGCAGAGCAGGCCCGCGTCCATCATGGCCCGGAGCGGGTGCTGCTCCAGTACGTCGATGGCGCGCAGCCGTACGTTGGACAGCGGGCAGAGCGTGAGCGGGATCCGCTCGGAGACCAGCCGGTCCACCAGCTCCGGGTCCTCCATGCAGCGCAGCCCGTGGTCGATCCGCTCGACGCCGAGGACGTCCAGGGCCTCCCGGATGTACTCCGGCGGGCCCTCCTCACCGGCGTGGGCGACCTTGCGCAGCCCGAGGGCCGTGGCGGCGGCGTACACCTCGCGGAACTTGGCGGGCGGGTGCCCGACCTCCGCCGAGTCGAGGCCCACGGCGCTGATGCGGTGGAGGTACGGCTTCGACGCCTCCAGCGTCTCCAGCGCCGACTCCTCGGACTTGTCGCGCAGGAAGCACATGATCAGCTGGGTGGAGATGCCGTGCGTCTCCTCGCTGCGGTCCAGCGCCCTGCCGAGCCCCTCGATGACCGTGCCGATCGGGACGCCCCGGTCGGTGTGGGCCTGGGGGTCGAAGAAGATCTCCGCGTGCCGGACCCCCTGGGCGGCGGCGCGGGCGAGGTAGGCGTCGGCCAGTTCGGCGAAGTCCTCCTCGGTGCGCAGCACGGCCATGAGCGAGTAGTAGAGGTCCAGGAAGCTCTGGAGGTCCTCGAAGAGATAGGCCTTGCGGAGCTCTTCGGTGTCCGCGTAGGGCAGGTCCACGCCGTTGCGTGCGGCGAGCGCGAAGGCCAGCTCGGGTTCGAGGGTCCCTTCGATGTGGAGGTGGAGTTCGGCTTTGGGGAGGTGCACGGGGTTCTCGTTACGTGTGGCGGGTGGGTACGGGTACCCGGATCAGGTCCTGGGCGATGGTCAGTCCGCCTTCGAAACCGGCCGCCCTGGCCTGGTGCTCGAAGGCGTCGGGGTCGGTGTAGCGCTGGGAGAAGTGCGTCAGCACGAGGTGCCGGACGCCCGACTCCTTCGCCACCCGTGCCGCCTGTCCCGCGGTGAGGTGACCGTGGTCGGCGGCGAGCCCGGCGTCCTCGTCGAGAAACGTCGACTCGATGACCAGCATGTCGCATCCCTCGGCGAGGGCGAACGCGCCGTCGCAGAGCCGGGTGTCCATGACGAACGCGAAACGCTGTCCGCGGCGGGTCTCGGAGACCTCGTCCAGTGTGACACCCCGCAGGCTGCCGTCCCGCTGGATGCGTCCGACGTCCGGCCCGCCGATGCCGTGCTCGGCCAGCTTCGCGGGCAGCATGCGCTTGCGGTCGGGCTCGGTGAGACGGTAGCCGTAGGCCTCGACGGGGTGCGAGAGCCGGTGGCTGTCGAGGGTGTACGACTCGGTGGTGGCGAGGACCCCGTCGGCGGAGACCGGGACCTCGGTCAGCTCGACGGACTCGCGGTAGGCCGTCGAGTAGCGCAGCCGGTCGAAGAAGCGCTGTCCGCTCGCCGGGAAGTGGGCGGTGACGGGGTGCGGGACCCGGTCGAGGTTGATCCGCTGGATCACTCCGGCCAGGCCGAGCGCGTGGTCGCCGTGGAAGTGCGTGACGCAGATCCGGTTGATGTCGTGCGCGGCGACGCCCGCGCGCAGCATCTGGCGCTGGGTGCCCTCGCCCGGGTCGAAGAGGATGCCTTCGCCGTCCCAGCGCAGCAGATAGCCGTTGTGGTTGCGGTGGCGGGTCGGGACCTGGCTCGCAGTGCCGAGGACCACGAGTTCTCGTACGGACACGGGCGTTCTTCTTCCGGCCTCTGCTGGCTTCTTCGGGCCTCTGCCGGCCTCTACTGGCTTCCTTCGGGCCTCTGGCCGGCTTCCCCTAGCCGGGGGGCCACTGCATGCCGCGTCCACCGAGGACGTGGGCGTGCGCGTGGAAGACGGTCTGTCCGGCGCCGGCACCGGTGTTGAGCACGATGCGGTAGCCGGTCTCGGTGATCTTCTCGTCGGCGGCGACCAGACCGGCTTCGCGCAGCACGTCGGCGGCGATCTGCGGTTCGGCTGCGGCGAGCGACGCGGCGTCCGGGTAGTGCGCCTTCGGGATGACCAGGACGTGCGTGGGGGCCTGGGGGTTTATGTCGCGGAAGGCGACGGTGGTCGCGCTCTCCCGGACGATGGTCGCCGGGATGTCTCCCGTGACGATCTTGCAGAACAGGCAGTCGGTCTGCGGCTCTCCCGCCATGGGCCGGCCTCCTCGGTCGTCTGGTCCTCGTGATCAGTACACCGGCATGCTATCCGGCCGGACCGGTGCGACGGTCCTGGTGCGGGGGCGGGCCGTCGCGGAAGCCCGGACTGCCCCGAGGCCCCGCCTCCACCGAGGCCGGACTCGGCGAGGCCCCGCGTCCGCCGAGGCCCGGAGCGGCGGTGGGGCGCGGGCGCGGAGACCCCGGACCCCGGCGAGGCCCCGCGTCCACCGAGGCCCGGACCGCGGTGGGGCGCGGGCGCCGTGCTCAGCCCCAGCGGCCGGTGCGGCCCATCAGAAGGGCGGCGGCGGCCGTCCCCGCCGTCGAGGTGCGCAGCACACTGGGGCCGAGCCTGTACGCGGGCGCCCCGGCCTCGGCGAAGGCGGCCAGCTCCTGGGGGGACACCCCGCCCTCCGGGCCCACGACCAGCACGATCGAGCCCCGGGCGGGGAGTTCGGCGGTGGCCAGCGGTTGGCTGCCGCTGTCCCGGTCCTCGTGCAGGACGCCCGCGAAGTCCGCCCCGGCCAGCAGGGCCGCGACCTGCTTGGTCGTCATGGCGTCGGCCACCTCGGGGAACCGCACCCGGCGCGACTGCTTCCCGGCCTCGCGCGCCGTGCTGCGCCACTTGGCCAGGGACTTGAGCCCCCGGTCGCCCTTCCACTGCGTGATGCAGCGGGCGGCCTGCCAGGGCACGATCGCGTCGACGCCCGTCTCGGTCATCGTCTCCACGGCGAGCTCACCGCGGTCGCCCTTGGGCAGCGCCTGGACGACGGTGAGGAACGGGGTGGGGGCGGGCTCCTCGTGGACCGTCTCCAGGCCGGTGACGACGAGCCGGTCCTTGCCCTCGGCGGCCCGTACGACGCCCTCGGCGTAGCGGCCCCGTCCGTCGGTCAGGACGACGTCCTCCCCCGGGTTCAGCCGCTTCACGGAGACGGCGTGCCGCCCCTCGGGCCCTTCAAGGACGAACTCCGGCCCGGCGGGCAGCTGTTCGACGACGAAGACCGGTGCCGTCACTGGGCACTCCTCACACTCACTGCCGCACGCGCGGCTTCCATTTCTGCGGCGAGCAGGCCCACGAGCTCCCCGGCCGGCAGCTCCCGCGCCAGCCGGTGCCCCTGTCCCGCCCACAGGGCCAGGCCCTGGGCGTCCCCCGCCTTGGCGGCGGCCTTGCGCAGCCCCGAGGTCAGCTGGTGCACCTGCGGATAGGCGGCGGGGGCGTACGGCCCGTGCTCCCGTACGAAGCGGTTGACCAGCCCGCGCGCCGGGCGCCCGGAGAACGCCCGGGTCAGGGCCGTGGTCACGAACAGCGGGTTGGTCAGCGCCTGCTTGTGCAGCGGATGCGCGCCCGACTCCGGCGTGGCCAGGAAGGCGGTGCCGAGCTGTGCCGCCACGGCTCCGGCCGCGAGGACCGCCGTGATCTGGGAGCCGCGCATCAGTCCGCCCGTCGCGACGATCGGCAGCCGCACCGACTCGCGGACCTCCGCGATCAGCGCGAGCAGCCCGGTGCCGCTGAGTCCGGCCTGCGGGTCGTCGCGGTGCGTGGACTGGTGGCCACCCGCCTCCGTTCCCTGGACGCAGAGCGCGTCGGCGCCCGCCCACTGGGCGTTCCGCGCCTCCTGGGCCGAGGTGACCGTGACGACGGTGAGGGTCCCGGCCGCGGCGAACGCTCCGAGGACCTCGCGGCTGGGGCAGCCGAAGGTGAAGGAGACCAGGGGCACGGGGTCGTCCAGCAGGATCGCGACCTTGGCCTCGTAGCCGTCGTCGCCGCTGGAGTCCGGGTCGCCGAGCGGAGTCTCGTACCAGGCGGCCTCGCCGGCCAGCTGGTGGCGGTAGACCTCGACCGCGCTCGGGTCCGCGACCAGCGGCTGCGGCATGAAGAGGTTGACGCCGAAGGGCCGCCCGGTCATCCTCCGGAGCTGCTTGACCTCGTTGTACATCCCGCCCGCCGTCTTGTACCCGGCGGCGAGGAAGCCGAGCCCTCCGGCCTCGGCGACGGCGGCGACCAGCTCGGGGCGTGAGACCCCGCCCGCCATCGGGGCCTGCACGATCGGGTAGCGGCAGAGATCGGTCAGGGCCAAGGACATGACCGCATCGTGCCATGTCCCGCCGATCGTGCCGAATCAGCCGTTTTCCCCGGGCCGACGGCCCGCCCCGCACGCACGACCGCCCGCCGGCACGAGGCCCGCGGGCGGTGCGGTGAACGGGTTCAGCGGCCGTTGAAGGCGTCCTTCAGACGGGAGAAGAGGCCCTGTTGTCCCGGCTGGAACTGCCCGGTGGGCCGCTCCTCGCCGCGCAGCTTCGCCAGCTCCCTCAGGAGGCGCTCCTGCTCGGGGTCCATCTTCGTCGGGGTCGTCACCTCGACGTGCACGATGAGGTCGCCGCGTCCGCCGCCGCGCAGGTGCGTGATGCCGCGCCCGTGCAGCGGGACCGACTGGCCGGACTGGGTGCCCGGCCTGATGTCGATCTCCTCCAGGCCGTCCAGCGTCTCCAGCGGCACCTGGGTGCCGAGGGCCGCCGCGGTCATGGGGATGGTGACCGTGCAGTGCAGGTCGTCGCCGCGCCGCTGGAACACGGCGTGCGAGAGCTCGTGGATCTCGACGTACAGATCGCCGGCCGGGCCACCGCCGGGGCCGACCTCTCCCTCGCCGGCGAGCTGGATGCGCGTGCCGTTGTCGACACCCGCGGGGATCTTCACGGTGAGGGTGCGCCGCGAGCGGATGCGGCCGTCGCCGGCGCACTCGGGGCAGGGGGTCGGCACGACGGTGCCGAAGCCCTGGCACTGCGGGCAGGGGCGCGAGGTCATGACCTGGCCGAGGAAGGACCTGGTGACCTGGGAGACCTCGCCACGGCCGCGGCACATGTCACAGGTCTGCGCGGAGGTGCCGGGTGCGGCGCCCTCGCCACTGCAGGTCGTACAGACGACCGCCGTGTCGACCTGGATGTCCTTGGTCGTGCCGAAGGCCGCCTCGGAGAGGTCGATCTCCAGGCGGATCATCGCGTCCTGGCCGCGCCGGGTGCGCGAACGGGGTCCGCGCTGCGACGCCGTACCGAAGAACGCGTCCATGATGTCGGAGAAGTTGCCGAAGCCACCCTGTCCGAATCCGCCCGCGCCACCGCCGCCCGAGGCGGACAGCGGGTCGCCGCCGAGGTCGTAGACCTGCTTCTTCTGCGGGTCCGACAGCACCTCGTAAGCGGCGTTGATCTCCTTGAACCGCTCCTGGGTCTTCGGGTCCGGGTTGACATCCGGGTGCAGCTCGCGTGCGAGCCGCCGGAATGCCTTCTTGATCTCGTCCTGAGATGCGTCGCGGCGCACGCCGAGTACGGCGTAGTAGTCCGTGGCCACTTACGACTCCGCCAGGATCTGTCCGACGTAACGTGCCACTGCGCGTACCGCTCCCATCGTTCCGGGGTAGTCCATGCGGGTCGGTCCGACCACGCCGAGTTTGGCGACTGCCTCGTCGCCCGAACCGTAGCCGACCGCGACGACGGATGTGGCGTTGAGGCCCTCGTGGGCGTTCTCGTGCCCGATCCGTACGGTCATGCCCGAATCCGTTGCCTCACCGAGCAGCTTCAGGAGTACGACCTGCTCCTCCAATGCCTCCAGCACCGGCCGGATCATCACAGGGAAGTCGTGCCCGAAGCGGGTGAGGTTGGAGGTGCCGCCGATGATCAGCCGCTCCTCCGTTTCTTCGACCAGAGTCTCCAGGAGGACGGAGAGCACCGTGGATACGGTTCCCCGGTCCTCGCTCTCGAAGGACTCCGGCAGGTCCTGCACCAGCCGCGGGACGTCCGCGAAGCGCCGTCCGACGACCCGGCTGTTGAGCCGGGCCCGCAGATCCGCCAGAGACGTGTCACCGAACGGTGCAGGGCAGTCGATCATACGCTGTTCGACCCGGCCCGTGTCCGTGATCAGTACGAGCATCAGCCGGGCGGGAGCCAGCGAGAGCAGTTCCACGTGCCGCACCGTCGAACGGGTCAGCGAGGGGTACTGCACGACGGCGACCTGTCTGGTCAGCTGCGCGAGCAGCCGGACCGTGCGGCCCACGACGTCGTCGAGGTCGACCGCGCCGTCGAGGAAATTCTGGATGGCCCGGCGCTCCGGCGACGACAGGGGCTTGACGCCCGCGAGCTTGTCGACGAAGAGACGGTAGCCCTTGTCCGTCGGAATGCGCCCGGCGCTGGTGTGGGGCTGGGCGATGAAGCCCTCCTCCTCCAGCACCGCCATGTCGTTGCGGACGGTGGCCGGGGAGACCCCGAGGCTGTGCCGCTCCGTGAGCGCCTTGGAGCCGACGGGCTCCTCGGTGCCGACATAGTCCTGAACAATGGCGCGCAGCACTTCGAGTCTGCGTTCGCTGAGCACCGCGCACACCTCCAGCTGTGGTTCTCCGGCGTCTGCCTGGCACTCTGTGCGTTCGAGTGCCAGCAATCCCCCCGGTCAGTGTACGGGGGCAGGGTGGGCCGGGGGCAAGGGCGACCGGCCACGCTGTTCGCGCGACGGTGCAGGTCGTTGCCGATAGCGTCGCCCCATGGACGTCGCTTGGGAAGAGTTCGGCTGGGAGCGGTTGGGCAACGGTACGGGGCGGCGGCGCCTTCCCGTCTGGGACGCCACCGCCGCGCTCGTGGCGGGGCCGGACGCCACGTTGCTGTACGACACCGGTTCGTCGCTCAGGGAGGGCGTCGCGCTGCGGACCGAGGCGGAGGGCCTGCTCGGCCGGAGGGTGACGCATATCGCACTGAGCCACCCGCACTTCGACCATGTGCTGGGCACCGCGGCCTTCGCCGGTGCGGAGGTCTACGGCGCGGTGGGCACGGCCGCGCTCCTGGAGCGGGGCGCCGGGGAGCTGCGCGCGGACGCCGTGCGGCACGGGATGAGCGAGGCGGACGCCACGGCGGCCACGGACGCCCTGGTGGCCCCGAGGCATCAGGTGAGCGGCGAGTGGACGCTCGATCTCGGCGGCGGTCTCCAGGTGCTGCTGGCCAATGTGGGCCCCGGGCACAGCGGGCACGACCTCGCTGTGCTGGTGCCGGGCTCCCCCGTCGTGGTGCTCTGCGGCGATCTGGTCGAGGAGTCCGGCGAGCCGCAGGCGGGGCCGGACGCGGTCCCCTCGCACTGGCCGGCGGCGCTGGACCGGCTGCTCGAACTGGGCGGCGAGGACGCGCTGTACGTGCCGGGGCACGGGGCGGTGGTGGACGCGGCGTTCGTACGGGCGCAGCGTGATCAACTGGCGGCCCGCTTCGGCGTGTCGTGAGGGCGGGTCCGGAAAGGGGACCCGATTATCGTGCTGCCATGCGCAGCTACCAGCCGGATCTGACTCCGCCGTGGAAGAAGTCCGCCCCCGCCCCCGAGGTGCCCGCCGAGCCCGACCTGGTCGTCGAGGAGGCCGTCACCGGCTTCTGCGGGGCGGTGATCCGCTGCGAGAAGACGGCGCAGGGGCCGACGGTCACGCTGGAGGACCGCTTCGGCAAGCACCGGGTGTTCCCGATGGAGCCACGCGGTTTCCTGCTGGAGGGCAAGGTGGTCACCCTCGTACGCCCCTCGGCCGGCGGCCCCGCGCGCCCCTCCCGCACGGCGTCCGGTTCGGTGGCGGTCCCCGGGGCGCGGGCGCGGGTGGCGCGGGCGGGCCGGATCTATGTGGAGGGGCGGCACGACGCCGAGCTCGTCGAGCGGGTCTGGGGGGACGACCTGCGCATCGAGGGCGTGGTGGTGGAGTACCTGGAGGGCATCGACGACCTCCCCGCGATCGTGCGGGAGTTCGCGCCGGGGCCGGACGCCCGGCTCGGGGTGCTGGTGGACCATCTGGTGCCCGGCTCGAAGGAGTCCCGGATCGCCGCCCAGGTCACCGATGCGGACGTGCTGGTGGTGGGGCATCCGTACATCGACGTCTGGGAGGCCGTGAAGCCCTCGTCCGTGGGCATTCCCGGGTGGCCGGTGGTGCCGCGCGGCCAGGACTGGAAGACGGGCGTCTGCCGTGCGCTGGGCTGGCCGGAGAACACCGGCGCGGCCTGGCAGCACATCCTGTCCAGGGTCGGCTCGTACAAGGACCTGGAGCCCCAACTCCTCGGCCGTGTGGAGGAATTGATCGACTTCGTCACCCTTCCCGCCTGATGTCCCCGGGCCGTCGAAGGTAATCCGGTACCGATCCCTGTGAACACCTGCGCCGCATGCGTGTCATCCGTTATTGAGTGGTGACGGGCGGGTTCGGCGGAGGGGAAGGCGCGGGGGCGGATGACGCGTGAAGTGTGGCGGGACAGTGCGGAGAACGAGGCGGCCTCCGCCGTCTTCCATCTCATGCAGGAGCTGATCGACCAGTACCGCGTCAACCGTCCGGTGATGCCGCTGGTCGTGGCGCAGGCCAAGGACGCTTCGGCCGGCGCCGACATCGACGGCAGGGTCGAGCAGATCGTGCGGCAGGTCCACCGCGCGAACCAGTTGCGCCGGGTCCCGGTGAAGCTGCTCGACGGCCAGGGCGACAGCCCGTACGAGGCCGCGCTCGCCATGGTCCGCACGCTCACCGAGCGGCCGTGGGAGACCCGGGGCACCTCCCAGTACAAGCCCTTCGTCTTTCCCCGGTCCCGGCTGCTCGCCGCCATCGAGCAGGCCACGACGACGGTCCTGGCGCAGCCCGGCCCGGGTTCCGCCCGGGAACGCGACGAACGGATCCTGGAACAGCTGGGCAGCCTGCGCTGGCGGGCGACCCGGCCGGGGCGCGGCAACTGGTGGGACTCGCTGCGCGCCTCGGTACGGCCCGAGACCTTCGTCGGGGCCGTCTTCATCGCCGTGCTCAGCGTGCTGCTGGGCGAGATCGGCTGGCTGCTGACCGCCCTGGTCGCCGCGGCGGCGCTGCTCGGTCTCGCGGTCGTACGGCTGGTGACGACGGCGGCGCCGCCGCTGCTGTGGCTGCGCAGTGCCAGCCGGTGGCTCGCGACCACGTCGTCGCTGGCCGCTTCCAGCACCGCCTACCCGTCCGACGGCTGGTCGTGGTTCTCCCCCAGCGGTTCGTGGCGGGTGATCAGGGCGCGGGCGGCGGCCGTCGCGGGACGGGTGGCCGACGCGCGGGCGGGCGACCAGCACGCGCGCCAGTTCCATCTGGAGCTGCGGGTCCAGGCGCTGCTGGAGGACCTGCTGCACAACTACCGGCCGCACGCCCTGGACTGGCGGCGCAGCAAGCGCACCGTCCCGCCGGTGGTGTTCCTGCCCACGGCCACCCAGGACAACGGCGGCCTCCCGCTGATCAACGCCGTCAACAACGTGCGCTCGCGGCGCAGCGAGGTGGACCCGCTGCTGCTCCTGGCGTCCCTGCCGGCCGACCGGATCATGCGTCACACCCCGCCGCTGCCCGCCCAGCCACCGGCGAACTCCCCCGTCAGGACGGGGGCGCGTGCCCGCTACGAGGCCTGGGTCGCCGACCTGAGCACCGGCCAGGCGCCCGCGGCGGCCGTGCGGCTGGCCTGGGTGCTGCGGCTGCCGCTCTCCACCGGACAGCTGACCCACGAGCACGCCCACGCCCAGCTCGTCACCCACCGGGTCCGCAGGACCTGGACCTGGTGGGTGATGTCGCGGACCACCGTCGCCCTGGTGCTGGTCGGCGCGCTGCTGGGGACCTTCCTGTGGAGCGAGCACTGGAAGGAGACGTACTGCTACGGCCCGCTCGCCGGCCGCAGCACGGACGCGGTCAGGCTGACCGGCCCGGGAGGGGCCAAGGAGTGCATAGGGGTGGCGACGGTCCCCGAGGTGCGCTTCGCCGGGGGCAACACCCTCCGGCTGAACGGGGTGGGCGAGGGCGTCACCTTCGAGCGGATCGAGCAGGCGGTACGGGAGCAGAACGCGTCCATAGCGCCGGGCGAGCCGCATGTCACGATCGTCTACGTGGGGCCGTTCACCGGCACCGACTCGAACCGGGAGGACACCCGCAAGGGTCTGGAGGAGCTGACCGGCGTCTATCTCCACCAGCGGTTCGTCAACGACACGGCGAATCGTTCCGTCAAGCTCCGGGTGCTGACGGCCAACGGCGGTCAGGACATGCTGCGGCAGACGACGGCGGTCAGGAAGGTCATCGAGGTCGCCCGGCGGGACTCCACCGTGGTCGGCGTGGTGGGTCTCGGCCGCAACACCACCGAGAGCGCGGAGGCCACGGGCCTCCTCCAGCGCGCCGGACTTCCGGTGGTGGACACCACGAACTCCGGCAGTGACCTGGCCCGCGAGTACCCGAACTACTTCGGGCTCGCCGCGACCGACGAGGAGCAGGCGGACGCCCTCGGGCTGATTGCCGGCCGGCTGGCGGAGGGGCTGGACGATCCCCAGGCCGTCGTCCTGTCCAGGAAGGTCGGCAACGAGGACAAGGACCGCTACACCACCGAGCAGCGCAGGGTCGGCCTGGAGATGCTGAAGGAGTCGGGCTTCGATCTGGCCGCCGACGCCCGCTACTCCTTGTCGGCGGACGGCGGCTCCGCCAATCTCGACGCACCCCTGCACGCGATCTGCGGGGCGGAGCGCGTGCCGGACGCCCTGTACTTCGCGGGCCGTGTCGAGGACGTCAACACGCTGATGTCCGGCCTCGGCCAGACGACGGGCTGCTCGGACAAGGCCATCACGGTCTTCACCGGCGACGACCTGACCAAGGCGCGCTTCGACGACTCCACGAAGCTCGCGGACAAGGTCACGCTGTACTACGGGGCGCTCGCGCCGATGAGCCGGGGCGGCGGCCGGGCGTTCTACGAGGACTCCCGCAAGGCCCTCCAGCAGCTGCTCCCCGAGGGGAAGCAGCTGCCGCCGCTGCCGAAGGAGCGCCCGTACGAGGACAGGCTCTTCGCCAGCGGGCAGAGCGTGATCTCCTACCAGGCGACGGCCGCCCTCTACGCCGCCGCGACCCGCAGCGACACCCCGCAGAGCGCGGCGGAGACCTGGGCGACGCTGTACTCCGTCGCCCTGCACGACATGCCCACCGGGACGATCACCTTCCGGGGGACCACCCCGTACGCCGACCAGAAGGTGCACGGACTGAACATCGTCGAGGTCACCCGCCCGGGGCCGGACGCCCGGAGCCGCATCGTGTGCGGCAGGGCCGCGGGCGACCCGGCACCGCTCACCCGGGAGGACTGCCGGGTGGCTTAGGGCCGCGTGCGATGCGTACGGGCGGGCGCGGCTCCGGAAGCCGCGTGCCGGCTGGGGCGCGGCTCAGGAGGCCGCGTGCGGGCGGGGGTGGGGCTCCGGAGGCCGCGCACGGGCCGGTGAGGCTCCGGAGGCCGCCAACGGGCCGGTGGGCTCCGGAGGCCGCTGACGGCCGCCCGTCAGTCGACCAGGTCCCGGACCACGGCGTCCGCCAGCAGGCGGCCGCGCAGGGTGAGGACCGCGCGCCCCTCGTCGTACGGTCCGGGCTCCAGCAGGCCGTCGGCCACCGCGCGTCCGGCCGCCGCGAGCCCGGCGGGGGCGAGCAGCGACAGCGGGCAGCCCTCGACAAGCCGGAGCTCCAGCAGGATGCGCTCGACACGCCGGTCCTCGTCGGCGAGGATCTCGCGGCCCGCGCCGGGCGAGCGGCCCTCGGCCAGCGCCTGCGCGTACGCCCCGGGGTGCTTGACGTTCCACCAGCGCACGCCGCCGACGTGGCTGTGCGCCCCCGGTCCCGCGCCCCACCAGTCGGCCCCGCGCCAGTACAGCTCGTTGTGGAGGCAGCGGCCCTCGGGCGTGCGGGACCAGTTCGACACCTCGTACCAGGAGAAGCCCGCCGCCGCCATCGCCTCGTCGGCGATCAGATAGCGGTCGGCGTGGACGTCGTCGTCCGTCATGGGGACCTCGCCGCGGCGGATGCGGCGGGCCAGCTGGGTCCCCTCCTCGACGATCAGCGCGTAGGCCGACACATGGTCGGGGCCCGCGCCGATCGCCGCGTCCAGGGAGGCCCGCCAGTCGTCGTCGGACTCACCGGGCGTGCCGTAGATCAGGTCGAGGTTGACGTGGTCGAAGCCGGCCTCGCGGGCCTCCGCCACACAGGCCTCGGGCCTGCCCGGGGTGTGGGTCCGGTCCAAAATCTTCAGGACGTGCTGCCGGGCGCTCTGCATCCCGAAGGAGACACGGTTGAAGCCGCCTTCCCGCAGCGCCGACAGATACGCCGGATCCACCGATTCCGGGTTGGCCTCCGTGGTGATCTCCGCGTCCTCCGCGAGCCCGAACTCCTCCCGGATCGCACCGAGCATCCGTACGAGGTCGGCGGCGGGCAGCAGCGTCGGCGTACCGCCCCCGACGAAGACCGTGCGCACCGGACGGGGGTCGTCGCCGAGCACCTTGCGGGCCTGGCGGACCTCCTCGACCAGATGGGCCGCGTAGTTGTCCCGGGACGCCAGGGCGCCGCCGGAGCCGCGCAGCTCGGTCGCGGTGTAGGTGTTGAAGTCGCAGTAGCCGCAGCGGGTGGCGCAGTAGGGCACATGCAGGTAGAAGCCGAGCGGACGGTCGGCGGCGCCTTCCAGGGCATGGCGGGGCAGCGCCCCGTCGTCGGGCACGGGCTCACCATCGGGCAGTACGGAAGGCATACCGTCCATTGTCACTCGCCGGCGGAGCTCCCCGGGACAGCCGTGTGCCGGTCCTCGTCGACCTGGATCACGAGCAGGGCCAGATCGTCGTCCGGCGGGCGCTCGGCGAAGGCGTGGACGGCACGCCTGATCCGGTCGGCGATCCCGGCGGCGGGAAGCCCCGCGCAGCCGGCCAGGACCCGTGCGAGGCCGTCGCCGTCGTCGAACATCAACGGCCCCGAGCGCCGCTCCGTCACCCCGTCGGTGACGCAGAGGAGGCTGTCCCCGGGAGCCAGCTCGAAGGTCTGGCTCTCGTACGCCACGTCGTCGACGACCCCGAGCAGCACCTGCGGCTCGGCCGCCGGGCGTACGGAGCCGTCGGGGCGCAGGAGCAGCGGCAGCGGGTGGCCGGCGCTCGCGACGGTGCAGCGCACCCCGCCGCCGGGCAGCGGCACCAGATCGCCGTACAGCAGGGAGAGGAAGCGGGACTGGGAGCCGTCCTGGATCTGCTCGCCGTCCGGGATCTGCTGGCCACCCGCCGCGGCGACCATGAGGGCGGCGGCCTCGGCGGCCTCCATGGCGTCGTCCAGGAGGAGCCTGTTGAGCCGGTCGAGGACCTCGCCGACGCGGAAGCCCTCCCGGGACAGCAGGCGCAGCCAGGGGCGGGCGAGGCCGGTGACGACGGCGGCTTCGGGGCCGCTGCCCTGGACGTCGCCGAGCACGAAGCACCATCGGCCGCCGGGGCACGGGAAGAGGTCGTAGAAGTCGCCGCCGACGACACCGTCGTCCCCCGGCTCGTAGACCAGCGCGCTGGTGACGCCGGGTATCTCGGCGACCTTGCTGGGCAGCAGTCCACGCTGGAGGATGCGGCTGATGGTCGCCTGCCGGGTGTAGGCGCGTGCGGCGCCCACGGCGAGGCCGACCCGGCGCACGAAGTCCGCCAGGAGCGCGGCGACCTCGTCGGGGATGTGGTCGGCGCCCTCGCGGCCGACCAGGACCGCGCCGAGCGTGCGCCCGCCCGAGATGATGTGGTGGGCCAGCGCCGCGCCCGCGTCCTTCCCGCGCCCCACCGCTTCCGGCCACGGCAGGGAGACGGGCCCCGTGCCGACGCTCCCGGGTAAGCGGAGCGGCTCCTTCTCCAGTGCGGGGCGCAGCAGCTCGCTCCGCGTCTCGTCGCGGTGCCAGACCCCGGCGAGCCTGGGTGCGGCGGCGGGGCCGCCGGCCTCGCTCTCCAGCCATATCGCGCACCAGTCGGCGAGGCGGGGCACCAGGAGCCGGCCCGCCGTCGACGCGACCAGGTCCTCGTCGAGCTGGCCCGCGAGCAGGCCGGAGGCCTCGGCCAGGAAGGAGAGCCCGCCGCCCCCGGCCCACCCCGCGTCGTCGCGTTCGGCGGAGCCCGCGGTGGGCGCGGGCGCCCGGCCGGCGGGCAGACCACGCCTGCGGGCGGCCTCCTCGTCCTGCGCCGCGTCGGGCAGCCCGTAGCTGTCGTCGCCGGGGAGGCGGGCCCAGACGGTCTTGAGGCCGGTGCGGTAGGTGATGCCCCAGGACTCGGCGAGGGTGGCGACGAGCTGGAGCCCCCTTCCGTACTCGGCGGGGTCGGGCCGCTCGGCGCGGCTGTCGCGCACCGACCTGGCCGGATGGTGGTCGGTGATCTCCAGCACCAGGGCTGCGGGCTCGGGTCCCGCCGAGTCCTCCAGCCGCAGGAGCAGCTCGACCGTCGTACCGGCGTGCACGACCGCGTTGGTGACGAGCTCGCTGGCCACGGTGAGCGCGTCGTCGGTGAGCCGCTCGCCGAACTCGCCGGCACTGGGCAGACCGAGCCCGGTCCAGTCGGCGAGCGCGGCCCGGACGAATCTGCGGGCCGCGGACGATGCCTGCGGGATGCCGGGCAGGCTCGTGCGGGCGACCTGACGCGTGCCGTCGCCCTGACCTGCGACGACGCTGCCGGGACGGTGGACGATGTCCCGCTGCAAGGGAATGGGCCCCACTGTGCGGCTCCTGATCGGTCTCGCGAAACGCCGCTGACGTATCCCGACAGAGTGACAGACCGGGCGCGCCCATACCACCCGGTCGGACGCCGTCACCTCACCCGCACGCACGATCTTCTGCGTCCCTCGCCTACCCATGGCCGCCGCGTCAGATGCCCACACGTCGCCG
>NZ_JBSFDD010000045.1:0-41634 GCF_053593715.1 Streptomyces sp. NPDC002125
TTTTCTTATACGGACCCCCCGACGCCTTCTGGTCCCACCGGCGGCGCGTCGTGGGGGGGGGGGGGGGGCGGGGGGGGGGGGGGGCGGGCCCCCCCCCCCCCCCCCCCCACGGGGGAGGGCGGACGGATCGCCGGCTGTCACGGTTGTCCCATGACCGACACCTCACGCGTCGCCCGTCCCGCGAACGCCGACATCCGCGTCCATGGCCGCACGGCCCGGCTAGGACAGGGACTTGCTCCCTTCCGGCGCTTCCTTCCCGCCCTTGCTCAGCGCACCCGGCCACCAGGCAGCGGGCCCGATGTCCCGGACGAGCGCGGGCACGAGGAGCGAGCGCACGACGAGCGTGTCGAGCAGCACGCCGAACGCGACGATGAACGCGATCTGGACCAGGAAGGCCAGCGGGATGACGCCCAGGGCCGCGAAGGTCGCCGCCAGCACGACACCGGCCGAGGTGATGACCCCGCCCGTGGTGGTCAGCCCGCGGAGAACGCCCTGCCGGGTGCCGTGGATCAGGGACTCCTCGCGGACCCTGGACATCAGGAAGATGTTGTAGTCGACGCCCAGAGCGACGAGGAAGACGAATCCGTACAGCGGCACGGACGAGTCGGTGCCGCTGAAGCCGAAGACGTGCTCGAAGACCAGCGAGGCGATTCCGAGGGTGGCGAGGAAGTTCAGCGCCACCGTCGCCACGAGCAGGAGCGGCATCAGCAGGGAGCGGAGCAGTCCGATCAGGATGACGAGGATGATGACCAGCACCACGGGCACGATGATGTTGCGGTCATGTTCGGCGGTCTTCTGGGTGTCGTACTGCTGCGCGGTGTAACCGCCGACGATGGCGTCGGCACCGGGCACGGCGTGGACCGCCTCGCGGAGCCTGGTGACGGTCGCCTTGGCGGCGTCGCTGTCGGCCGCGTCCGCGAGCGTGGCGTCGATGCGGACCCTGCCGTCCACCACGAGCGGTTCCCCGCTGCCCGGGCGTCCGGAGGCTGTCACCACGGAGACACTGTCGACACCGGACACGCCCTCGGCGGCACCGACCACCTTCTGAGCACCGGCGGCGTCGGCGATCACGACGGCGGGGTTGCCCGACCCTCCGGGAAAGTGCCGTCCCAGCGTCTCCTGCGCGGTGACGGACGGTGCGTCGTTGACGAAGATCTCCTTCAGGGGCACGCCCTTGGAGTTCAGCGTCGGCATGAAGGCGGCGCACGCGAGGAGGCCGATCAGTGTGAAGGCCCACACCTTGCGCGGAGAGCGGTCGACCAGGCCCGCGATCCGGGACCAGATGCCCGTGGAGCCGGCTTCGGGCTCGGCGTCGCCCTTCTTGGGCTTGGCCGGCCAGTACGCGGCCCTGCCGAGCAGGACCAGGACGGCGGGCAGGAAGGTGAGAGCGCTGAGCACGGAACAGACGATGCCGATGGCGCCGACGGGCCCGAGAGCGCGGTTGTTGGTCAGATCGCTGAGCAGGAGAGCGAGGAGTCCCAGGGCGACGGTGGCAGCGCTGGCCGTGATGGGCCCAGCGGACTCCCGGAGCGCCGCCCGCATCGCCGTCCAGCGGTCGGCCTGCCGGCCCAGCTCCTCGCGGAACCGCGCGGTGAGCAGCAGGGCGTAGTCGGTGGCCGCGCCGATGACCAGGATCGACAGGATGCCCTGGACCTGCCCGTCGACCCGGACGATGTCGTGGTCCGCCAGTACGTACACGATCGCGCAGGAGACACCGAGGGCGAAGACCGCGCCGACGATGATGATCAACGGCAGCAGGACGCTCCGGTAGACCAGGAGCAGAATGACGAGCACGGTCACCAGGGCAACACCGAGCAGCAGTCCGTCGATGCCGGCGAAGGCGTCGGACAGATCGGCCTGGGAGGCCGCGGGTCCGGCCAGTCCGACCACCGTTCCAGGAACCTTCTCCGCCGCTTCGCGGATCTCCGCGATGGCGTCGGGGAGCTCGTCACCGAGGTCCGGCCGCAACTGGACGATTCCTTCGAGAGCCTGACGGTCCTTCGACGGGAGTGCGGGGCTCACCTCGCCCGTCACGCCCGGGCCGCCCTGGATCGAGGCGAGTGCGGCCGTCGCCGCCTTCTGCTGCGCCGCCCCGAGCTCTTCGCCGTTCTTGTCGGACGTCCAGACCACGATGGCGGGGACGGTCTGCTGCCGGCTGAACGCCTTCTGGGCCTCGACGACTCTGGTCGACTCGGCGCTCTGCGGCAGGAAGGAGGCCTGGTCGTTGGTGGCTACTTCACCGAGCTTCCCGGCATACGAGCCGAACGTACCGCCGACGACGAGCCAGGCGAGAACAAGGAATACAGGGACAAGGAACAGCCGGCGAACCGGCTTCGATGCGGTGGACATGGCGCTCCTGGGTCGGCCGCGATCTCTCAATCATGATGTATCTCAATGATTGAGATTACATGCTCCACACCACCGCTCGTCACCGGCGGGGCGATTCAGCGCCGGGGAACCTGCATTCGAGCGAGTTCACCGTTCATCCGGCCGAGGAAACGGAGCACGGCCTCCAGCTCCTCGGGGTCGGTCGCGGTGCACGCGCCCGCCGCCGCCTCGGCGAGGGGCATGAAGAAGGAGCGGGCGACCGCCTTGGCCCCGGGCTCGTAGTACAGGTGCACGACACGCCGGTCGGCACTCTCCCTCGCCCGTCGGATGTGGCCCGCGCGCTCCAGCCGGTCCAGACACGCGGTGACCGCGCCGGAGGTCAGACCGAGATGCTCACGGAGCCTGCCCGGGGTCAGCGGCGGGTCGGCGTCGAGAATCGCCCCCAGCGCCTGCACATCCGTGGCGTGCAGACCCTGCGCGTGCGCGAAGGCGTGAACCAGGCGGTTGATCTCGCCGTTCATCCGGCGCAATTCCACCCCGAGCGCCTGAAGCTCCGACACCCCGCTCGCGGTCGGGTGTGATCCGTCACGAGGGTTGTCCGCACTGTTCACCGCCCCATAGTAGGACGCGGGCGGGCACACGAGAGCTCCCTCCCCGATGAGCGCCGGGCACACTCCCCCCGGACGCGGACTGCGATTCAGCAGATCATCTCGCCTTTACACTTCTACAGTTGTGTAGAAATCAACTGCACGCGTTCTCCGTGTACGGAAGAAGGAGTGGACGCCACGATGGTGTTCAAGAAGCTGCTCGGTTCGCTCGGCGTAGGAGGACCGACCGTGGACACGGTCCTGGAGCCGGGAGCCGTGATTCCCGGGGGCAGCCTCAGCGGCCAGGTCCGCCTGAAGGGCGGCGGCGCCGATTTCACGGTCGAGCACATCACGCTGGAGCTCGTCGCCCATGTCGAGGCGGAGCACGAGGAGGGCGAGTCCGAGGGCGCCGTCGCCTTCGACCGCTTCACCGTGAGCGGTGGGTTCGTGCTGGCCGAGGGCGCGGTGCACACCGTGCCGTTCAGCGTGACGCTTCCCTGGGAGACCCCGGTCACCGAGCTCTACGGCCAGGATCTCGGGATCGTGCTCGGCGTGCGCACGGAGCTCTCGGTGGCGGGCGCCAGGGACAAGGGGGACCTCGACCGGCTCACGGTGGGTCCGCTGCCCGCACAGGAGGCCGTTCTCGAGGCGTTCGGCCGGCTCGGGTTCGGCTTCAGGTCGGCCGATCTGGAGCTGGGGCACATCCACGGGAGCGGACAGCGGCTCCCCTTCTACCAGGAGATCGAGCTGTCGCCCTCATCGCGCTACGCGGACCGGATTAGCGAGATCGAGGTGACGTTCCTCGCCGGGGCCGACGGCCTGGACGTCGTCCTGGAGGCGGACAAGCGAGGAGGCCTCTTCTCCGGCGGCGGCGACGTCGTCAGCCGCTTCACCATCGGCCATGACGAGGTTCAGGGGCGCGACTGGGCAACCGAGGTCGACGGGTGGATCCACGCGCTGGCCGAGGCCCGCTCGGCGCACGGCGCCCCCGGGGCGTACGGCGGCACCGCCGAAAGCCACGGACACAGCGGCGGGCAGGGACACCATTCGGGCTCCGGCCTCGGCACCGCCGTGGCCGCCGGGGCCGCGGGCGTCGCCGTCGGCGTGGTGGGCGGGATGGTGGCCGCCGAAGTCATCGACGAGGTGGGCGACTTCTTCGAGGGCGACGAGGAGGAGGACGAGGGCGACGAGGGCTGAGGGGCGGCCGGGAGACGCCCTGCCGCAGTCTTCTACAGTTCTGTAGATTTGGCGCGCCCCGGCCACCCCAGGGCATCGCCGAGGTCGCCGTGCGGGCGTCCCGGACCGCCAAGGAGAGACTGCCGTCATGTTCGGAATCAGTGAGATCGCCCTCTTCATCATCATCGCCGTCGTGATCTTCGGCGCGAAAAAGCTCCCCGAACTCGCCCGCTCCCTGGGCAAGTCGGCACGGATCCTGAAGAGCGAGGCACAGGCTCTGAAGCGCGACGGCACCTCTCCCGCCGATCCGGCAGAGAACGGGTCCGGTACGGCGGGCCCGCGCGTCATCAAGGGCACCGCCACCGAAAGCTCCGGACAGCACTGAGGTTCGATCGGCCCCGCCACCCGGTGGGGTGGGCTTCGGCGTGTCAGGGTCCCGTGGTCGAGCGGATTCCCCCGGACGGGGGCACCGTGGACGAAGGAGACACGAGCCGGAGCGAGGGGCCATGGACAGCAAGGACGACACCGGCGGACTGCGGTGTCTGGTGACAGGCGCGACGGGATACATCGGCGGACGCCTCGTACCCGAGTTGTTGGACGCCGGCCACCGGGTGCGCTGCCTGGCGCGCACGCCGGAGAAGCTCCGGGACCATCCCTGGGCTGGCGAGGCCGAGGTCGTCAAGGGGGACGTGACCGACGCGGAGTCCGTGCGCGCCGCGATGCGGGACGTCGACGTCGCCTACTACCTGGTGCACGCCCTCACCAGCGGTTCGGGCTTCGAGAGGACCGACCGGGAGGCGGCCCGGATCTTCGGCGAGCAGGCGCGGGCCGCCGGAATCAGCCGCATCGTCTATCTGGGCGGTCTCACTCCCGCCGACGTCCCCGAGCGGGATCTGTCCCCCCATCTCCGTTCCCGTGCCGAGGTCGGACGCATCCTCCTCGAATCGGGTGTGCCGGCGACCGTGCTGCGCGCGGCGGTGATCATCGGTTCGGGTTCGGCGTCCTTCGAGATGCTCCGCTATCTCACCGAGCGGCTCCCGGTCATGGTCACCCCGAGCTGGGTGTCGACGAGGATCCAGCCGATCGCGGTCCGGGACGTCCTCCGCTATCTCGTGGGCAGTGCGCACATGCCGACCGAGGTGAACCGCACCTTCGACATCGGCGGTCCCGATGTGATGACGTACCGGGACATGATGCAGAAGTACGCCCAGGTCGCCAAGCTCCCCCACCGGCTGATCCTTCCGGTGCCGATGCTGTCGCCGGGGCTCTCCAGTCACTGGGTCGGGCTGGTGACACCCGTGCCCGCGTCGATCGCCCGGCCGCTCGCGGAGTCCCTGCGCTACGAGGTCGTGTGCCACGAGCACGACATCGCCGACCACGTCCCCGACGGCCCCGGGCAGCCCTTCTCCTTCGACACCGCTCTCTCGCTCGCCCTGCAGCGGATCCGCGAGGCCAGGGTGACGACCCGGTGGTCCTCGGCCTCCACCCCAGGCATCCCCAGCGATCCGCTGCCCACCGACCCCGACTGGGCCGGCGGGAGTCTGTACACGGATGTGCGCGAGCTCGACGTCGACGCGTCACCCGACGCCCTGTGGCGGGTCATCGAGGGGATCGGAGGCGACAACGGCTGGTATTCGTTCCCGCTGGCGTGGGCGGTCAGGGGCTGGATGGACCGGCTGGCCGGCGGAGTGGGCCTGCGCCGGGGCAGACGGGACGCCCAACGGCTGCGGGTCGGCGACTCGCTGGACTTCTGGCGGGTCGAGGAGATCGAGCCGGGCCGGCTGCTCAGGCTCCGCGCGGAGATGCGGCTCCCGGGCCTGGCCTGGCTGGAGATGTACGCCGAACAGGGCAAGGACGGCGGGTCCCACTACCGCCAGCGGGCCGTCTTCCACCCCAACGGTCTGCTCGGACACGCGTACTGGTGGAGCGTCTCCCCCTTCCACGCGGTGGTCTTCGGCGGGATGGCGCGCAACATCGCGCAGGCCGCGGTCAAGGGAACGGCGGGTGGCCGGGCATGACCGTGGCAGTGGTCCTCTTCACCTCCGACCTCCGGCTGCACGACCATCCACCGCTGCACGCGGCCCTGGCCTCGGCCGACGAGGTGGTCCCCCTGTTCGTCCTGGACGACGCCGTCCATGACGCCGGATACGACGCGCCCAACCGGCGCGCGTTCCTCGCCGACTGCCTCCACGACCTCGACGCGGGGCTCCGGGAGCGGGGCGGGCGTCTGGTCCTCCGCCAGGGTGACGTCGCCGACGAGGTCGGCAGGGTCGTCACGGAGACCGGCGCGGGCGCGGTTCACCTGGCGGCCGGTGTCAGTGCGTTCGCCCGGCGACGCGAGGAACGGCTGCGTGAAACGCTCTCGTCCATGGGCTGCCCGCTCAGGGTGCACGACGCGGTCATCACGGCCGTCGCACCCGGAGCGGTGGTGCCCTCGGGAGCGGGCAGGGATCATTTCGCCGTCTTCACCCCGTACTTCAGGCGCTGGTCCGGCGAGGGGACCCGCTCCCCGTTCCGGGCTCCACGCACCGTGCGCGTGCCGAAGGACCCCGGGTCCCTGCCGCTGCCTTCGCGGTCCGGGCTCACTGGGCTCTCTCCCGGCCTCGCCGAGGGCGGGGAGACCGAGGGGCGCAAGCTGTTCGGCGCATGGCGCCGCAACGGTCTCGCGTCGTACGAGGACCGTCACGACGACCTCGCAGGTGACGCGACCTCGCGGCTCTCGCCGCATCTGCACTTCGGCACCCTCTCCCCCACCGAGCTCGTCGAACGGGCCCACGCGGCGGGCGGTCCGGGGGCGGAGGCATTCGTGCGCCAGTTGTGCTGGCGGGACTTCCACCACCAGGTCCTGGCCGCGCGACCGGAGGCCTCCCGTTCCGACTACCGCCCCCGGGGCGACCGTTGGCGCACCGGGCGGGCGGCGGAGAAGGACACGGCCGCCTGGAAGGAGGGCCGCACCGGCTATCCGATCGTCGACGCGGCGATGCGCCAGCTGCTCCACCAGGGCTGGATGCACAACAGGGGGCGGCTGCTGACGGCGAGCTTCCTCACCAAGACGCTGTACATCGACTGGCGCACCGGAGCGCGTCATTTCCTGGAGCTTCTGGTCGACGGGGACATCGCCAACAATCAGCTGAACTGGCAGTGGGTGGCGGGCACGGGCACGGACACCCGGCCCAACAGGGTCCTCAATCCGGTGACACAGGCCAAGCGGTACGACCCGCAGGGTGAGTACGTACGCCGCTGGGTGCCCGAACTCGCGGGGATCGCCGGGCCCGGTATTCATGAGCCGTGGAAGCTGCCGGGCTCGGAGCGCTCCCGCTACGACTACCCGGATCCGGTCGTCGGACTGCCGGAAGGGCTGGCCCGCTTCAAGGACGCACGCGGACTTGACTGAGGCGCGCCGGGCCGAGGCCGACGCGCCGCCGGGCCCGGCAGGGCGGCCCGGCGAAGCCCCGCACCCGGCCGGACGGTCGTCCCGGCGAAGCCCCCGCGCCCGGCGGGCTCGGCCGGTCGGCCCGGCACCCGGCCCGCCACGGCTTCGGTTCAGACCCTGCGCCAGCGCGCGTTGGCCCAGGAGAAGAGGCCGAAGGCGGCGAGGCCCAGCGCGATCAGCACGAGCAGCCAGGGCCCCGCAGGGGTCTCGGTGAAGGAGCGCAGGGTGTCGTCCATGCCCTTGGCGCGGCCCGGTTCGTGCTGGACGGCAGCGGCCACGGCGAACCCGCCGGCCGTCGCGAAGACCGCACCACGGACGGCGCCGCCGAAGACACCGGTGACGTCGACGGCCTGACGGACCTTCTTCGTCATCTCGGCAATCTTCAGATGCTTGTGGAACTTGCGCATGACGGCCCGTCCGGCGATCCACAGGCCCGCGCAGGTCACGGCGGCTCCGGCGATCCCGACGATCCACTGGCCACCGGTCCACTCCAGGGCGCGCGCCGTGACGTCGGCGGTCTGACGGTCGCTGGATCCGCTACCGCTGCTGTGGTCACCGGCGGCGTAGGAGAGCACGGAGTACGACACGAAGGAGTAGAAGAGGAAACGGCCCGCGGCCATGGCCCGCTTGCCCGCCTTGCGTCCGTCCGGACCGGCCTGCCCGAACAGCGCCTCGGACAGTCGCCAGAGCGCCATCCCGGCCAGGGCCACGCCCAGCACCCAGAGCAGGAGGTTCCCGAAGGGCTTCTCGGCTATCTCCGCGATCGCGCCGCCTCGGTCGGCCTGCTTCCCGCCCCCGTCGGAGAAGGCGATGCGCAGAGCCAGCAGGCCCACCAGGAGGTAGATCACTCCGCGGGCCACGAACCCGGCGCGTGCTCCCGCTTCCACGGCCCGGCTGTTGGCCGCCCGTCTGGCCTGACCCCGTGCGTTCATCGACAGTGCGTTCGTATTCATGCACTGCCGGATGCCCCTGAAACGCCGATCAATGCCGGGGCGTCAGGGCACGTCAGGCGTTCTCGTCCGTCGGTTCGCCCTCCCCGGCCGCCTGCCCCTTGGCGCGTCGGCCGACGACGGCCGCCGCGGCGAGCGCGCTTCCGGCGAACGCGAGGGCGACGACCCACGGGCGGTCCAGGACATGCCCGGTGGCATGGTCCAGGGAGTAGCGTCCGGCGCCGGTCACCCCGATCGCGGCGGCGGTGAAGCCCAGGAACGCCGGGTACTCGTAGCCGCCGGCGGTCGCGAAGAAGCCCGCGGGCGCGTGCACGGCGACGGCACCCGCCATCGTGCCGGCCGCGGCGGCACCGGCGGCCGGGGTGGCCAGCCCGAGGGCCAGCAGGATCCCGCCTCCCGTCTCGCCGAGTCCGGCGGCCATGGCGCTGTGCTTCGGCGGGTCGAAGCCCATGGCCTCCATGGCCGCGGTGGTGCCTTCGATGCCGCCTCCGCCGAACCATCCGGCCAGTTTCTGGCTGCCGTGGGCCGCCAGGACCGCCCCCGTCCCGACCCTGAGCACGAGGAGTCCGAGGTCACGTCGGTTGATGCAGGTCATGGGATGACTCCTGTCGCCGAGGAGGGTGCGCGCGGGAGGGAAGGCGTACGCATCCACTGTCGTCCGGGCCGGGAGGCGAGGGCCGGTGGTGTTACGCCATTCGTGGACCGGCCTTGCGGGGGCTGCGACGTACGCCATTGTGCAACTAGTTGCATAAAGCCTTCCGGGTGGTCTACAACTGGCTCGACGACACCTGCGAGGAGACCCGGATGAGCCCGTACCCCACCCTGCTGAGCCCGCTCGATCTCGGGTTCACCACACTCCCCAACCGGGTGCTGATGGGTTCGATGCACATCGGCCTCGAGGAGGTCGAGCGCGGTTTCGAGCGGATGGCGGCGTTCTACGCGGCCCGGGCGCGCGGCGGGGTGGGCCTCATCGTCACCGGCGGGATCGCGCCCAGCGAGCGTGCGTGCTCCTTCCCCGGCGGCGCGAAGATGACCACAGAGGCGGAGGCGGAGCAGCACGCCGAGGTCACCTCCGCCGTGCACGCGGCGGGCGGCCGGATCGCGATGCAGATCCTGCACTTCGGGCGCTACGCCCACCACCCGGACCTGGTGGCGCCCAGTGCGCTCAAGGCCCCGATCAGCGGGTTCACCCCGCACGCGCTGACGGACGACGAGGTCGAGGAGACCATCGAGGACTTCGTGCGGGCGGCGGAACTCGCGCGCCGCGCCGGCTACGACGGAGTCGAGATCATGGGCTCCG
Organism: Streptomyces sp. NPDC002125; assembly: GCF_053593715.1. Classification (NCBI taxonomy): domain Bacteria; kingdom Bacillati; phylum Actinomycetota; class Actinomycetes; order Kitasatosporales; family Streptomycetaceae; genus Streptomyces; species Streptomyces sp. NPDC002125. The sequence continues at coordinate 9,775 of NZ_JBSFDD010000045.1, forward strand.
AGGGCTATCTGATCAACGAGTTCATCGTCGCGGCGACCAATCACCGCGAGGACCGCTGGGGTGGTTCGTACGAGAACCGCATCCGCTTCCCCGTCGAGATCGTGCGCAGGGTCCGCGAGCGGGTCGGGCCCGACTTCATCCTGATCTACCGGCTGTCGATGCTGGACCTGGTGCCGGGCGGTTCCACGCTGGAGGAGGTCGTGCACCTCGCCCGCGAGATCGAGGCCGCCGGGGCGACCATCATCAACACCGGCATCGGCTGGCACGAGGCCCGTATCCCGACCATCGCGACCTCGGTGCCGCGCGGCGCCTTCACCTGGGTGACGGAGCGGGTCCGCGGCGCGGTCTCGGTGCCGCTGGTGACCAGCAACCGCATCAACACCCCCGAGCTGGCCGAGGAGGTACTCGCCTCGGGCCGCGCGGACATGGTGTCGATGGCCAGGCCCTTCCTCGCCGACCCGGATTTCGTGGCCAAGGCCGCCGAGGGCCGTGCCGACGCGATCAACACCTGCATCGGCTGCAACCAGGCTTGTCTGGACCACATCTTCAGCCTGCGGATCACCTCCTGCCTGGTGAATCCCCGCGCCTGCCACGAGACGGAGCTGGTGCTGTCCCCGACCCTTACGCGCAAGCGCGTCGCCGTGGTCGGCGCCGGGCCCGCGGGGCTGGCGTGCGCGGTCACGGCCTCCGAGCGCGGGCACGCGGTGACGCTGTTCGACACGGCCGACGAGATCGGCGGCCAGCTGAACGTCGCGCGACGGGTCCCCGGCAAGGAGGAGTTCGACGAGACGTTGCGCTACTTCCGTACGCGGCTCGCCGAGGAGGGCGTCGAGCTGCGGCTCGGCGCCCCGGCCACGGCCGCCGCGCTCGAAGGCTTCGACGAGATCGTCCTCGCCACCGGAGTCGAGCCGCGCACCCCCGCGATCCCCGGCGTCGGGCACCCGAGCGTGGTCAGCTACCTGGACGTCCTGCGGGACGGCGCGGAGGTCGGCGACCGGGTGGCGGTGATCGGCGCGGGCGGAATCGGCTTCGACGTCGCCGAGTTCCTGACCGACGGGGGCGACGGCGCGAGCCTGGACCCCGAGGTCTTCTTCAGGCAGTGGGGTGTGGACACCGGTTACGCGGACCGGGGCGGGCTGCGGGCCCCCGAGCGCCCGAGGACACCGCGCACGGTGCACCTGGTCCAGCGCAAGGCGACCAAGGTCGGGGCCGGCCTGGGCAAGACCACCGGCTGGATCCACCGGACCGAACTGCGCCACCGGGGCGTGACGATGATCGCGGGAGCCTCGTACGACCTGATCGACGACGAGGGGCTGCACCTCACGGTGGACGGCGAGCAGCATCTGCTGCCGGTCGACACGGTGGTGCTGTGTGCGGGCCAGGAACCCCGGCGTGAGCTGTACGAGGAGCTGCGCGCGGCAGGCCGGCCCGTGCATCTGATCGGCGGCGCCGACGTGGCGGCCGAGCTGGACGCCAAGCGCGCGATCCGCCAGGGCACGGAGCTGGCCGCGGAGCTGTGACGGGGCGGCGCACGCCGTCCATAGGACGCCCACGCCGTCCTTAGGATGCACACCATGTCACTGCCGCACGCGATCCTCACGGCCCTGCTCGAGAAGCCGTCGTCCGGTCTCGAACTGACGCGCAGGTTCGACCGGTCGATCGGCTACTTCTGGCCGTCCACGCACCAGCAGATCTACCGCGAGCTGGGAAAGCTGGAACAGGCCGGGCACATCCGGGTCCTGCCGTCGGCGCAGCGGGCCCGTGGGCAGAAGAAGGAGTACGAGGTGCTGCCCGCGGGCCGCGAGGAGCTGACCGGCTGGGTGTCGCTGGCCGAGGATCCTCGGCCGGTCCGCGATCCGCTGCTGCTCAGGATGAGGGCGGCCGCCGTGGTCGGGGCGCCCGGTCTCGCCGGGGAGCTGCGCAGGCATCTCGCGCTGCACCAGCGGCAGCTGGCGGAGTACCTGGAGATCGAGCGGCGGGACTTCCCTCCGGAGCGGACCGCCGACGAGGACCGGCTGCGTCATCTGGTGCTGCGCGGGGGGATCGACCTGGAGACGTTCTGGACCGGCTGGCTGACCAGGGCGATCGACGATCTGGAGGGTTCCGGGCGTTCCGGGGCGGAGGGCGGCGCCGGGGCCGGGTCCGCGGACGCCGGCTAGGAGCCCCACTCCCCCGCGTCCCGGACATCTGCGAGCACATCTCTTCGGGCTGCGAGCGGCTCCGCGCTCCCCCTCGGCCCGTCCGTCTGCCCGAGGGGGATGGACCGGGACTACTGGCCGGGGCCGCCCTGTGTCCCGACCGGTTCTGCCCGGAACACGAGCGGCTCGGCGGGGCGGGGGACGGAGAGGGACGGGACGGCGATGACGACCCGCGACGGCACAGTCGGCCCGGGTGAAGCGGCCGGGACCAGTGGCACGCTCGGCCCGGGTGAAGCGGCCGGGACCAGTGGCACGCTCGGCCCGGGTGACGCGGCCGGGACCGGTGGCGGAGCCGGAACGGCCACGGCCGGCGGCGTGGCCGAGACGGGTGGCGCGGCCGGGACCGGTGGCGCGGCCACGGCTTCGGGTGCGCCCTCCGCCTGCGCGCGGCTGAGCAGAATCACGCCCCGTACGGCGGCGGCGGCCCCGACGAGCGCCGGGATCACCCCGAGCAGCCCGCCCTGGAGGCGTTCGCCGAGCAGGACCAGGCCGATGGCCGCGGCGGCCACCGGATTGGTGAGGGTGACCACGGCGAGCGGGGCGCCGAGGCCGCCCCGGTAGGCGGTCTGGGAGAGCAGCAGGCCGCCCAGGGCGAAGAAGGAGACGAGCAGTGCCACGGTCACCAGCCGCCAGCTGAGCAGCGGCCCCGAGTGGTCGGTGGCGGCGACCGTCAGGGTCTGGGTGAGCGCGGAGGCCACCCCGGAGGTGATGCCCGACGCGGCGGCGTGCCGGAGGCCGGGCCGGGTGCCCGGGCGGCTGAGGACCGCGACGAGCGTCATGGTCACGGCTCCGACGCCCACGGCCTCGGGCAGGGTCAGCGTGTCGTGCGGTGCGGTGCCTCCGGCCGCCAGGAGCAGCGCGGCGAGGCCGAGGAGGGTCAGGAGCGTCCCGCGCCACTCCGTACGGCTGACGCGGCGCCCCGCCGAGCGGGCCCCCAGCGGGACGGCGGCCACGAGGGTGAGCGCGCCGAGCGGCTGGACCAGGGTGAGCGGTCCGTATTTCAGCGCGGCGACGTGCAGGAGGGCCCCGGCCGCGTTCAGGCCGACCGCCGACCACCAGGCTCCGCGTGCCATCAGCCGCAGCGCTCCGGTGGAGGGGTCGGTACGGCCGGCGAGACGGGCCTGGGCGACCGCGGCGGACGCGTAGGCGACGGCGGACACCAGGGAGAGCGCGACGGCGATGAGCGTGGCGTTCATCGGCGTACCCCCTGCTCTGCGTACATCGGTGACCCGTAGCCCTGAGCGGGGATGGCGGCCGGCCACGGGAGGTGGGGGGTGATCGGGGTGCTGGGCAGCCTGATCGCGGCGTAGGCGACGGCGAGCATCGCGGAGACCACGATCGAGTCGAGCCAGTAGTGGTTGGCGGTTCCCACGATGACGAACAGTGTGATCAGGGGGTGCAGCAGCCACAGCAGGCGCCACCGGGAGCGGGTCGCGACGATGAGCCCGACGGCGATCACGAGGGCCCAGCCGAAGTGCAGGGAGGGCATGGCGGCGAACTGGTTGGCCATCGGGTCGGTCGCGGGGCTGTCGCCGTACACCGTCGGGCCGTAGACCTGGCCGGTGTCGACGAGGCCCGCCGCGTGCAGCATCCTCGGCGGCGCGAGCGGGAAGAGCAGGTGCACGGCGAGTGCCGCGCCGGTGAGCGCGGTCAGGATGCGCCGCGACCAGACGTAGTGGCGCGGCTCGCGCCAGTACAGCCAGATCAGGAACGCCAGCGTGGCCGGGAAGTGCACGGTCGCGTAGTAGGTGTTCGCCGCCTGGATCAGGGTGGGGCTGTGCAGCAGAAGGCCCTGCACGGCTCCTTCGCCGGGGAGGCCGGCGGCTCGTTCGAAGCCCCAGACCTGTCCGGCGTTGTGGAACGCCTCGTCGACATGGCCGGTCGCGGCCATCCGGCCCAGTTTGTAGACGAGGAAGAGTCCGGCTACGAGAAGCAGCTCACGGACGAGGGGTGGTCGGGCTGATATGTCCGGCTCCCGCTCCGCAGGCTCTCTGCGGGTGTGCATCACCCGTGCCCCTTTGCTGACGGTGCGCTGTTACGACATCGGTCCGGCCGGTCCGACCGAATCGATACGCCAGTGTACCGATACGCAGGCGTATCGGTACACGCGCGTATCGGTACACTGGCGTATCGAGGGTCCTCAGCCGCACAGCCGCAGAGAGGGAAGCAGATGCCGTCGCCCGGTTCAGCACAGGAGTCACCGCCCGCGTCGCGCAGGTCGAAGATCACACCTGAGCGGGCGCAGGAGCTCTACGCCGCCGTGCTGGACCTGCTCCGGGAGAGCGGTTACGAGTCGCTGACCATGGAGGGCGTCGCCTCCCGCACCCGCTGCGGGAAGTCCACGCTCTACCGCCAGTGGGGCTCCAAGCCGGAGCTGGTCGTGGCCGCGCTGCACGGCACCCGGCAGACCCTGCTCTCGGACATCGACACGGGCAGCCTGGGCGGAGATCTCAGGGAGGCCGCCCGGGCCGTGGAGACGGCGTCCGGCAAGGACACCCCGCTGATGCACGCGCTCAGCCATGCCGCACTCCAGAATCCCGACCTGCTCTGCGCACTGCGCTCCACGCTCATCGCGCCGTCGATCGCCGCGATCGACGCGATGGTCGAGCGGGCCGTCCGGCGCGGCGAGATCGACGCCGACAACCCCGCGACGGACTACGTGGCGGCCCAGGTGCTCGGCATCATGCGCGCCCGGCCACTCCTGGAGGGGCGGTACGCCGACGACGCCTTCCTGACCCGCTTCATCGAGTGCGCAGTGCTTCCCGCACTCGGACTCCACGCGTCCCCGCCCACTCCCGTGGAGCACGGGGGCGGTCCCCCCTCACCCCCACCCGCCCCCGTGGAGAGCGGGTCCTGATGAACGTGGGCCGTCGTCCCGAGCGGATGACGGCGGTCCACCCGCGCGCCGCACCGTGGGGACGGGGTCGGCGCACAACCGGCCGGCCGGTGGTTTCTTCGGAAGCCACCGGCCGGCCGCGTTCGTACCGCCACCCCTCCCCCCTTCTCGTCCTCTTGACGATATACAGGGAAAGCCGTTATCGTCGTCGTGACGAGAAAGAGGGGGTCCCGACATGGCCGACATCACCCGGCGCCTCGGCTGGCGGCATCTGCGCTCCGCGCCCACCACGCACATCCGCCACCACAAGCGCGGCAGGCTCGCCCACGACGGCACGGGGCTGAGCTTCTGGTACCGCTCACTGTCCGCGGCGCTGTCCGAGGTCCCGGTGGACGACCGGGAGCTGGCGATGGCCTTCCACGCGCGTACGGCCGACTTCCAGGACGTGACCGTGCAGGCGACCGTCACCTACCGGATCAGCGACCCCGCCGAGGCCGCCGCGCGGCTCGACTTCTCCGTCGACCCCGACACCGGGGTCTGGCGCGGTGCGCCACTGGAACAGATCGCCACCCTGCTCACCGAGACCGCACAGCAGCACACCCTGGACGTCCTGGCCCGCACTCCCCTGGCCACCGCACTGGTGGACGGGGTCGCCGCCGTACGGGAGCGGGTCGCGACCGGGCTCGCGGCCGAACCCCGGCTGCCGGCCACCGGCATCGACGTGGTCGCCGTGCGCGTGGTCGCCATCCGCCCCGAGGCGGAGGTCGAGCGCGCCCTGCGCACCCCGGCCAGGGAGCAGATCCAGCAGGAGGCCGACAGGTCGGTCTACGAACGCCGGGCGGTCGCCGTGGAGCGTGAGCGCACGATCGCCGAGAACGAGCTCGCCAGCAAGATCGAGCTGGCGCGCCGCGAGGAGCAGCTCGTCGACCAGCGGGGCACCAACGCCCGCCGGGAGGCGGAGGAGAAGTCGGCGGCCGACGGGGTGCGCACGGAGGCCGAGGCCGCCCGCAAGGTCCGCCTGGCCCGCGCGGAGGCGGAGGCGGCGCGCGAGGTCGGGGCCGCCCGTGCCGAGGCGCAGTCGGCCTGGCTGCGGGCGCACGGGGACGTGGACCCCGCGACCCTGCACGCCCTGGCGGCGACCCGGCTGGCGGAGAATCTGCCCCGCATCGACAGCCTGACCCTCTCCCCCGACGTGCTCACGGGCCTGCTCGCCCGGCTCGGAAGGCCTGAGCCGGAACAGGAGGCACGGGCGTGAGCCTCGCGCCCCGCGCGGTACTGGTGCACCGCACGACGGAGTACGAGGAACTCCTCGCCCGGCACGGGACGCACGGTCAGGCCGCGTTCGTGCTCGCCGGGCGCGGCCGGTCCGTCGAGGAGGTCGCCGAGCGCCACCGGCGCAACGAGCAGGCGCTCACGGAAGTGGCCGCCGCTTTGCCGCTGCGGTGGCGCAGGACGCGGGTGGAGCGGGCGGATCTCGACCGCTTCCTGTTCGGCCCGGAGGACGTGGTGGTCGTGGTCGGGCAGGACGGCCTGGTCGCCAATGCGGCGAAGTACCTGTCCGGGCAGCCGGTGGTGGGCATCGACACCGATCCAGGCCGCAACCCCGGAGTCCTCGTACGCCACCGCCCGCGCGACGCTGCCGCACTGTGCCTGGCGGCCGTCGCCGGAGGCGGGAAGGTGGACCCGCTCACGATGGCGGAGGCCGTCGCCGACGACACCCAGCGGCTGCTCGCCCTGAACGAGATCTACCTGGGGCCGCCGGGCCACCAGACCGCGCGGTACCGCATCGGCCCCGACGGCACGCCCACCGCCGGTGAGTCACAGGCGTCCTCGGGCGTCCTGGTCGGAACGGGCACGGGCTCCACCGGCTGGCTGCGCTCCCTCTGGCTGGAGCGCGGCAGCCGGCTGCCGCTTCCGGCTCCGTCCGATCCCCGGCTGGTCTGGTTCGTACGCGAGGCCTGGCCCTCCCCCGCCACCGGTACGTCGATGGTCTCGGGTGAGCTGGGGCGCGGGGACGGGCTGACGCTCACCGTCGAGTCGGACCGCCTGGTGGTGTTCGGCGACGGGATGGAGTCCGACGCGCTGGAGCTGACGTGGGGCCAGTCGGTGCGGCTGGGAGTCTCTGACACCACGCTCAATCTGGTGGCCTGACGGCTCGTGCGCTTCCGGCCGCCGGCACGGGTGCGGCTGAACCGGGGGAGCCGGCCGTTCACCCGGGGCCGGGGGACGGGTCCGGCGGCCCCGGGCACGGTGCGAGGATGGCGGACATGGCCGATGATCTCGCGAACGTCCCGACCCGCAACACCCGTCCGCCGCTGGCCCAGGCCGCGTTCGGGGTCGGAGTCGTCGTGCAGGACGCGGAGGGCCGGATTCTGCTCGGCAGGCACCGCGACGGCACATGGGAGCTGCCCGGCGGGAAGGTCGACCCGACGCACGAGTCGGTCGCGGCGGCGGCAGCCCGCGAGCTGCGCGAGGAGACCGGGCTGCGGGTGCGCGAGGACGAGGTGGACGTCTTCGCGATGGTGCACGACGTGGTGGGAGGCATCAACCGGATCAGCATGGCGGCGCTGGTGACGGTGGAGTCGGCGGTCGCGCGGGTCACCGAGCCGCACCTCATGAGCGCATGGCGCTGGACCGCTCCCGACGAACTGCCCGGCCCGCTCTTCCACCCCTCGGCCCAGATCCTGGCCGTCTGGCGCCCCGATCTGGGCGTCGAGCATCCAGCCGCCCACCACCTCAGGGTCGCCCCACCCCGGAGCGACACCCCGCACCACCGGATGCGCAGGACAGAGCCCTAGAGCATGACCTAGCTCCAATAATTATTTGCCTAGGGGTCATAGGCAGGTTTAGCGTCGATGCCATGAGAGCCGTCACCGAACAGGACATCCGCGCGTCGTTCGTCAATTGCTCCAAGGGAGAGGCGAAGCGCCTGCCGCTCCCCCGCGACCTGGAGGAGCGACCCTGGGACGATCTGGACTTCCTGGGCTGGCGCGATCTCTCGGCACCGGACCGGAGCTACATCGTCACGGAGACGGGCGGCGAGCTGACCGGCATCACGCTCCGCTTCCCCTCCCAGCAGCGCGGCTTCCTGCACCGCAGCATGTGCTCGGTCTGCCTGACCACGCATCCCGGCAGCGGTGTCTCGCTGATGACCGCCCGCAAGCGGGGCCAGGCGGGCAGGGACGGGAATTCGGTGGGCATCTACCTCTGTACCGACCTCGACTGCTCGCTGTACGTACGGGGGAAGAAGAAGCCGGCCCCCGGTGGGCGCTTCGAGGAGTCACTGACGGTGGAGCAGCAGATCGAACGGACCAGGAACAAGCTCTCGGCCTTCCTGGAGACGCTCGGCGCCTGAATCACAGGAAATGCGGCACTTCGTATGCGGATGTACCAATAAGGGACCGTCCGCACGATCGGAGTAGCCCCATGGACGACTATCCGCTGCTCAACCTCTTCCTGACGATGATGTACGTGTTCCTCTGGGTGCTGTGGTTCTTCCTGCTCTTCAAGGTGGTCACGGACATCTTCCAGGACCACTCGCTGAACGGCTGGGCCAAGGCGGCCTGGCTGATCTTCGTGATCGTGCTGCCCTACGTGGGCGTCCTCGTCTACCTGATCGCCAGGGGCAAGAGCATGGGCAAGCGCGAGGCGAAGCAGGCCAAGGAGCGGGAAGAGGCCTTCCGCGACTACGTGCGGCAGGCGGCCCGGCCGGAGGGCGAGCCGGGAGCGGGCGGCGGCCATGTGTCCGACCTCGCCAAGCTCGCCGAGCTCAAGGAGAAGGGCCACATCAGCCAGGAGGAGTACGAGAAGGCGAAGGCCAAGCTCCTCGTCTGAGGCAGAAACACCTTCCGCTCTCCCGCCCGGGGAACCGAACCGGGCGGGAGAGACGTGTGCGGCCCCTTGTCAGAGCCTCTCGATAGCGTGCCGGCAGCCAGCTCCGACTCCTCTTCGGGAGAACAACCGTGGACATCCTGCTCATCGCCGGCCTGTGGCTCGATGGCTCCGCATGGGACGACGTCGTGCCCGAACTCAGCGCGCTCGGCCATCGCCCCGTGCCGCTCACCCTCCCCGGCCAGGGCGACGGGAATTCCGGCGCGACGCTCGACGACCAGGTGGCAGCGGTGATCGCCGCCGTCGACGCGATGCCCGGGAAGCCCCTGGTGGTGGGGCACTCCGCCGCGTCGAGCCTGGCCTGGCTGGCCGCCGACGCGCGACCCGGAAAGGTGGCCGGGGTCGCCCTGATCGGCGGTTTCCCCGCCCCCGACGGGCAGGCCTATGCCGATTACTTCGCGATGGAGGGCGGCGCCATGCCCTTCCCGGGCTGGGGCCCCTTCGAGGGGCCGGACGCCGCCGATCTGGACAAGCGGGCCCGGCGCCGTTTCGCGTCCGCCGCCGTCCCGGTCCCCGAAGGGGTCGCGCGGGGAGTCGTGCGCCTGACCGACGAGCGCCGCTTCGACGTTCCCGTCGTGATCGTCTGCCCCGAGTTCACCCCCGCCCAGGCCGAGGAGTGGATCGCCGCCGGCGAGAGCCCCGATCTCGCCCGCGCCACCCACCTCACCTACGTGGATCTCGACTCGGGCCACTGGCCGATGGCCACCCGTCCCCGTGAGCTCGCCCGCGTCCTGGCGGAGGCCGCGAGCGCGTAGCACCGTGACCGGACACCTGGGCGGGCCGCCGGCGGCCCGCCGCCCCGGACGAGGCCCGCGCCCCGACGAATACCCGCATCCGTCGAGGCCGGCCGCCCCCGGCGAATGCCCGCATCCCCGCGGAGGCCGGCCGCCCCGGCGAATGCCCTCATCCGTGGACGCGGGCGCGTTCCGGCGCGGCCGGAACGCTCGCCGCGCGGCCCGACCGGCGCGGGCCCTCCGGCTCCGGGTCAGTGCAGGCGGGCCGGGGTGGGGGTCTCGCGCAGCGCCTCGACGACACTGTCGACGTGCGCACGCGCCGCCGCCTCCGCCGCGGCGCAATCGCCCGCGACCACGGCGTCGATGATCGCCAGATGCTGGGGCAGCGACTGCGCGGGGCGGCCGGGCCGGAGCGCCAGACGGAACTGGTAGCGCACCATCTGCCCGTTCATCCGGTCCAGCAGTTCCTGCGCGACCTTCTGGTCACTGACCTCGCCGATGCACTCGTGCAGCCTGCGGTTGAGCACCGAGTAGGCGTCCGGGTCCCCCTCGGCCACCGCCCGGGTCATCGCCGCGCCGATGTCCTTGAGCTTCTGGCGCACCTCGTACGACGCGTACTCCGCGGCCCGCCGGGCGCAGAGCCCCTCCAGCAGGGCCCGGCACTCGGTGATCTGGATCGCCTCCTCCACGGAGATCACCCGGACCCGCGCCCCGCGCCGGGGAATCAGCTCCACCAGCCCTTCTGCCGCCAGGTCCTGGAGTGCCTCGCGTACCGAGCTCCGGGTGGCCGCGAAGACCTCGGACAGCTCCTGCTCGACCAGACGCTGCCCGGGCACCATGTCCCCCGCCGCGAGCGCCGCCCGGATTCCGCTGGAGACCGCGCTCCGGCCCGCCCGGCCGGTGACCTGATTCGACGTCACCCCTCCGCCTTCCGTACATCGTCGGGAAATTCGCGCGCCGCGTGGACTCCACGGCGGCGCCAGCAGCGATGATGCCCGAAACTTTCTCGTCAGGCATATTGTCAACAATTTCATCGACGGTTACGGTGGCGTGACAGCCGGCCGGGTCGGACGGCCCCGGGAGCGGCCCTCCGGCTGTGTACACGCAGGCACTTCGAAGAGGAACAGCGATGATCATCGACTGCCACGGCCACTACACGACGGCCCCGCCCGCGCTGGAGGCCTGGCGGAACCGGCAGATCGCCGGTCTCGGGGACCCGTCCGTCGCGCCGAGAAGGTCCGACCTGAAGATCAGCGACGACGAGCTGCGCGAGAGTGTCGAGTCGAACCAGCTGCGGCTGATGGACGAGCGCGGTATCGACATGACGATCTTCTCGCCGAGGGCGTCGTTCATGGCCCACCATGTCGGTGATTTCGGCACCTCGTCCGAGTGGGCCGCCATCTGCAACGAGCTGTGCTTCCGTGTCAGCCGGCTCTACCCGGAGCGCTTCGTCCCCGCTGCGATGCTCCCCCAGTCGCCGGGCGTCGACCCCGCGACCTGCATACCGGAGCTCACCAGGTGCGTCGAGGAGTACGGCGCCGTCGCGCTGAACCTCAATCCGGACCCCTCCGGCGGCCACTGGACCGCACCACCCCTCACCGACCGCTCGTGGTACCCCCTGTACGAGAAGATGGCCGAGTACGACGTCCCGGCGATGGTGCACGTCAGCACCAGCGTGAACCCCGCGTTCCACACGACGGGCGCGCACTACCTCAACGCCGACACCACCGCCTTCATGCAGCTGGTGCAGGGCGACCTGTTCGCGGACTTCCCCACCCTCCGGCTGGTCATCCCGCACGGCGGCGGCGCCGTCCCCTACCACTGGGGCAGGTTCCGCGGTCTGGCCATGGCGCTCGGGAAGCCGTCCCTGGAGGAGCACGTCCTCGGCAACGTCTTCTTCGACACCTGCGTCTACCACCAGCCCGGCTCGGACCTTCTGTTCGACGTCGTGCCCACCCGGAACATCCTCTTCGCCTCGGAGATGATCGGCGCCGTCCGCGACATCGACCCCCGGACCGGCCACCATTTCGACGACACACGCCGCTACGCCGAGGCCGCCGGGCTGCCCGGGAAGGACCTCGCGGACATCCAGGAGCACAACGCCCGCTCCGTGTACCCGCGCCTGGACGCCCTGCTGAAGCGCCAGGGCCGCTGAACCCGCGGAATCGACCGACCGGGTAACCGGCCGGCCGAGGATGAGGCCGGCCGGGAGTGCGGGAGAGGCGGGCGGAGCCCGCCCATGGCCGCCGCTCGCCGGTCCCGCATGCCCGGGCGCCGCTCCGCTCCCCGCGCCCGGACGGACACGCACCACCGCACCGACGTCCCCCATGAACCACAGGAGTTCTCATGAGTGTGCCTTCCCCCAGGACACCGGGCTGGCTGAACTGGTACCAGAATCCGTCCACGCCCTCCTTCCGGCTGCCGCGAGGCACGGTCGACGCCCACTGTCACGTGTTCGGGCCGCAGGCCGAATTCCCCTTCGCGCCGGAGCGCAAATACACCCCCTGCGACGCGAGCAAGACGCAACTGGCCGCACTGCACGACCATTTGGGCGTGAGCCGCGCCGTCGTCGTCCAGGCCACCTGTCATGGCGCGGACAACACCGCGATGACCGACGCCGTCCGGGCGTCCGGTGGCAGGGCACGCGGCATCGCGACCGTACGGCCCGGCATCTCCGACGCGGAACTGCGGGAGCTGGACGCCGCCGGGGTGCGTGGAGTGCGCTTCAACTTCCTGCGCCGCCTGGTCGACACCTCCCCGAAGGAGGACCTGCGAACGATCGCGAAGAAGATCGCTCCGCTCGGCTGGCACATCGTGCTCTATTTCGAAAGCGCTGATCTGCCCGAGCTGGAGGGCTTCTTCGGCTCCCTGCCCGCTCCCCTCGTGGTGGACCACATGGGCCGGCCCGACGTGAACCATCCCGCGGACGGACCGGAGTTCGACCGATTCCTCCGCTTCGTCGGCGCGCACGACGTCTGGGTGAAGGTGACCTGCCCCGAGCGTCTCAGTGTGACCGGACCCCCCGCTCTCCACGGGGAGCGGCACGCCTATACGGACGTGGTGCCCTTCGGCCGCCGTGTGATCGAGGAGTTCCCGGACCGCGTCCTGTGGGGCACGGACTGGCCCCACCCCAACCTCACCGGCCACATGCCCGACGACGGGCTCCTGGCCGATTTCGTGCCGCGGGTCGCGGTCACGTCCGAGCAGCAGCAGAAACTCCTCGTCGACAACCCGATGCGCCTGTACTGGCCCGGCGAGGACGTCTGACCCCCTCCGCACACCGCGCCCTCACCCCCGCACCCGCACTCCGACAGGGACCGTCCCATGCAGCACGCCAATTCGGCGAACCGGCTGGACCGACTGCCGATCTCCCGCTTCCACAAGACCACTCTGCTCGCCATCGCGTTCGCCTACTTCTTCGAGTTCGCGGACATCAACAGCTTCGCGACGACCGCTCCCAAGCTGGTCGATCTGTGGGGCGTGACGGTGAGCCAGGTCGCCTACGTCACCTCGCTGTCGTTCGTCGGCATGTTCATCGGCTCCATCGTCGCCGGAGCCCTGGCCGACCGGTGGGGCCGCAAGAAGACCCTGCTCCGCACCATCCTGTTCTTCGGGTTCTTCTCGTTCGTCTCGGTGTTCTCGTGGGACATCTTCTCGCTGGGCGTCTTCCGGGTGCTCACCTCGGCGGGTCTGTCCGCGATGACCGTCGTGGCGGTCATCTACGTCAACGAGCTGTATCCGGCCGCGGTCCGGGGCAAGTACCAGGCGTACGCGATGGTCATCGGCATCTGCGGCACTCCGGCCACCAACCTGATCGCCAGTTTCGTCGTCCCGCTCAGCGACTGGTCCTGGCGGCTGGTGTACCTGTGGGGCGCGCTCGGCGTCGTCCTCGTGCTGTTCTCCAGGCACCTCAAGGAGTCCCCCCGCTGGCACGAGAGCCGGGGCGACCACGCCGCGGCCGACGCGGTCCTGCGTGAGATCGAGGCCTCGGTGATCGCCGAGAAGGGGCCGCTGGCCGAACCGGCGGAGCCCGTGGAGGAGCCCCCGGCCGTCAAGGCTCCGGTGCGCTTGCTGCTGCAGAAGCGGTACCTCGCGCCGACGCTCCTGCTGACGGTCCTGTGGGTGACCCAGACCATCGGGTTCTTCGGCTACTCCAGCTTCGCGCCGACCCTGCTGTCCGCGGAGGGCTTCAGCGTCGAGAAGTCCGTCTTCTACATCGCCCTCACCACCGTCGGCGCGCCCCTGGGCTCCTTCCTGGCCTCCCTGGTCACCGACCGGTTCGAGCGCAAGTGGTGTCTCGTCGCCTTCGGCGTGGTCATCGCCACCTGCGGTCTGCTGTACGGGCTGACCTTCGACCCGGTCCTGATCGTGATCTTCGGCTTCCTGGTGAACCTCTTCGAGCGCGGCTACACCGCCCTCGCGTACGCCTACTCCCCCGAGCTCTTCGACACACGGAGCCGCTCCCTGGGGACGGGCATCACCTACGGGATCGGCCGGCTGTCGAACGCGGCGGGCCCTCTGATCATCGCGGCGCTCTACAACCGCACCGGCTACCAGAGCGTCTTCTACTTCATCGCGGGTGTCTGGATGGTGGGCGCGGTCGCCCTGGCCGTCTTCGGCCCCCGCACCAGGCCGTCTCGTCCGGCGGCACGGAGGCCGAAGGCCGTCACGACCGCTTCGTGAGGGTGCGGCTCCTCGGCACCACGACGGGCGCCGCGTCGCCCGGTGCGCGCAGGATGTCGGCGTCCAGCCCGTAGAGCTCCTTCACCAGGGTCTCGTCGACCGTCTCGTCCGGCTTGCCCCGGGCGACGACCCGCCCGTCCTTCATGGCGACGAGGAGGTCGGCGTAGCGGGACGCGGCCACCAGGTCGTGCTGCACCATCACGACGGTACGTCCGGTGGCGGCGACCTCCCGTACCAGTTCCAGGACTTCCACGGCGTGGCCGAGGTCGAGGGCGCTGGTCGGTTCGTCGAGCAGGATGACCGGGGTGTGCTGGGCGAGGACCATCGCGAGCCAGCACCGCTGGCGCTGGCCGCCGGAGAGCCTGTCGAGGCGCTCCGCGGCCAGTTCCGTCGTTCCGGTGGCCGCCAGCGCGTCGCGTACGGCGTGCTCGTCCTCCCGGGACCACTGGCGCAGGAGGCCCTGCTGGGGGTGGCGGCCGTAGCGGACGAGCCCTGCGACGGTGACGGCCTCGGGGGCGCGCGGCGACTGGGGCAGCAGGGCGACGCGGTGGGCGGCCCGGCGCCGGCCGAGCTCCCAGATGTCCTCGCCGCCGACTTTGACGGTTCCCGAGTCGGGGCGGTGCAGGCGTGCGACGGTGCGCAGCAGGGTGGACTTCCCGCAGCCGTTGGGGCCGACGATCGCGACGACCTGTCCTGCGGGCACGGTGAGACCGACGTTCTCGACGACGGGCCGGCCGGGGTATCCGGCGTGCAGCGCGGTGATGTCGAGCCCGGGGGCGGTCTCGTGGGAGGTGTCGGTCATGGGGTGGTCATGCCTTTCCGTTGGCACGGTCCGGGCGGAACAGGACCCAGAGCAGGAAGGGGCCGCCGAGGACGCTGGTGACGACGCCGACGGGGAGTTCGACAGGGGCGGCGACGCGTCCGAGCGCGTCGGCCGCGGCGATCAGGGCGGCACCGGTCAGTGCCGAACCCATGACCGGGACCCGGGTAGGTCCTGACAGGCGCTGGGCGAGGATCGGGGCGGCGAGGGCCACGAAGGCGATCGGACCGCCGACGCCGACGGCCGTGCCCGCGAGGGCGACGGCGAGTGCCAGCGCGCAGGCGCGCAGCCGGCGCAGGTCCACGCCGAGCGAGGCGGCCACGTCGTCGTCGAAGCGCAGCAGCTGGAGCCGGTGTCCGACCGCGAGGGCGAGCGGCACGAGGAACAGCAGGACGAGCGCCAGTGGTGTACCGACACCCCAGTCCCGGCCGTTGAGGCTGCCCACGGTCCAGAGGAAGACGCCACCCGCTGTGTTGTCGTTCTCGCGGGACATGATCAGGTCGCTCACGGCGCCGATGAAGGTGGAGACGCCGATGCCGGTCACCAGGACGCGGTATCCGGCGGTTCCGGCTCCGCCCGCGCACAGGACGACGATCGCGGCGGCGGCGACGGCGCCGATCGGGCCGAGCCACCAGTCACCCACCATGCCGGTGGTGGAGCCCGCGGCGGCGGCGATCACGGCGGCCGTGGCACCGTCGTTGACGCCGACCAGGTCGGGGGTGGCGAGGCGATTGCCGGCCAGGGTCTGGGTGAGGCAGCCGGCGATGCCGAGTGCGGCACCGACCATGAGCCCGGCGAAGATCCGGGGCAGCCGGAACTCCCGCACGATCATGACGGTTCCGGCGTCCCCGGTGCCGAGGAGTCCCGAGAGGGTCTGGGACAGGCTCATTCCGGTCGAACTCGCCATCACCGCGAGGGCGATGAGGACGGCGAGGAGCGGCACGAGGAGCGCGGCGGCCAGTGCGCTGCGGCGGGGCACGAGCCAGGACAGCGTCCCGGTGCGCAGCACGGTGCTGTCGGGGGGTGTCACGTCCGCGACGGGAGCCGGGGCCGTCGTCGTCCTGGGAGCGGTCATGCCTCGGCCCCCGCGGTGGACAGCCGGGAGGAACGGGCGATCCAGATGAGCAGGGGACCGCCGACGAAGGCGAGCAGCACGCTGACGGGGGTCTCCCAGGGTCGGATGACGATCCGGGCGAGGATGTCGGCGAGGATCATGATGTCGGCCGCGATCAGTGCGGACAGGACGAGCTGGGCCGTCATGCGCGGTCCGGTCAGCGCTCTCGCGGCGTACGGGGCGAGCAGCCCCAGGAAGGCGATGGGGCCGGCCACCGCGACCGCGCAGCCGGCGAGCAGCGAGACCGCCCCGGCGACGACGAGCCGTATGCGGCCCGGGTGGTGGCCGAGCGAGCGGGCGCCGTCGTCCCCGAGGCCGAGCGCCGAGAGGGGGCGTGCGCAGCCGAGCGCGGTGAGCAGGCCGAGCGCCACCAGGGGCAGCAGGGGGACCAGGTCGGACGCCTCGACTCCCGCGAGCGAGCCGATCGTCCAGTACCGGTAGGTGTCGAAGGTCGACTGGGTGCCGAGCAGGACGTAGGAGGTGCAGCCGTGAAAGGTGGCACCCAGTGCTGATCCGGCCAGGACGAGACGCAGCGGTGAGCCCGCGGTGCGTCCCGACGCGGCGAACAGCAGGACGACGGCGCTCGCGGCCATGCCTCCGGTCAGCGCCCATACGAGCAGCGCGCCCGGGGAGTCGGCGCCGAAGAAGGTGAGCCCGAGCACAACGGCGAACGCGGCACCCGAGTTGACGCCCAGCAGTCCGGTCTCGGCGAGCGGATTGCGGGTGGCGGCCTGGAGCAGGCATCCGGCGGCGCCGAGGCAGGTGCCGACGAGGACGGCGGCGAGCGTGCGCGGCAGGCGTACGTCCATGACGGCCAGCCGGACCTGAGCGTCGGCGCGGGCGGTGGGGTCTCCGAGGACGAAGTCCCAGGCGCGTCCGACGGTGCTCTGGCCGGTGCCGATGACGAGGGAGAGCAGCACGAGGGCCACGAGAACAATCACAAGTCCTGTGGCGGCCCGGGCAATTGGGCGTCCCTGAGGAGGGGGACCTTCGGATGGGCGGGATCCGGCTGATCTTGGCCGACCCCCTTGCGCTATCGACATAAGGGTAGCCTAACCTAAGCAAGCTCGCCCGGTTCCGGCGGGTCTCCGGGCACACCTGTGTCCTGAAGTGGTGCGTTGTGTACCGCCTTTCTCCGATTCACGCTTCGGAGAGCGCCCGGCCGGAACCGGATTCGTCTGAATGCAAACGGAGATCCCTGGCCATGGCGCCGTATTCGTCCCTCTCGTCCCGCGGTATCGCACGTCCCGTTGTGTCCGCCACGCTGTTCACCCTCTGCGCTCTCACCCTGAGCGCCTGCGGATCCACCGACGACACAGCCGATTCCGCGGACGCGGGCGCCGCGGCAACCACACAGGTCACCGACGCCACCGGGACCAAGGTGAAGGTCCCCGCGGCGCCGAAGCGCGTGCTCGCGCTCAGCGAGATGGACCTGGACGCGTCGCTCGCCCTGGGTGTCGAGCCGGTCGGCCTTACCGCGGGCCGCGGCCAGAAGGGCGCGCCCCAGTACCTCGCGGACCAGGCGAAGGGCATCCCCGTGGTGGGCGCCGTGACCGGCCCCGACATCGAGAAGGTCGTGCAGGCGAAGCCGGACGTGATCCTCGCCGGGCAGCTCGCCGACGAGCAGGTGCTCGCGCAGCTCCGGAAGATCGCGCCCACCGTCATCACCATCGACGACACCAAGGACTGGAAGAAGGCCCTCACGCTCACCGGCACGACGCTCGGCAAGTCCAACGAGGCCGAGAAGTTCCTCGCCGACTACGAGACCAAGGCCGCGGCCCTCAAGACCGACCTCGGCGCACAGGCCGGCGCGAGCGTCTCCGTGGCCCGCTACTCGGCCAAGGGCACCGCGGTCATGCAGCAGGGCGTCTTCATCAGCGACGTGCTGAAGGACCTCGGCTTCACGCGCCCCGGTATCCAGAACGAGCAGGGCGAGGGCCACTCGACGCCGCTGAGCGACGAGAACCTCAAGGAGATCGACGGCGACTGGCTGTTCATCGGCTCCCTCGACGCGGGCACCGACGCCGGCCTCCTCGACCAGCTGGCGAAGAAGCCCGCCTACCAGCAGCTGGGCGCGGTGCGCGACAAGCACGCCACGGTCATCGACGGCACCAAGTGGACCAGCCTCGGCGGCGCCCAGGCAGCCGTCTCGGTGCTCGACGACATCCGGAAGGCCATGGTCAAGTGAGCACCGGGCAGGAACTCACCGGCCGGCTCGCCCTCGTGACGGGTGCCGGCGGCGGCATAGGCGAGGCGGTCGTGCACGCGCTCGCCGGCCTGGGTGCCCGCGTCGTCGCCACCGACCTGACCGAGGACGGTGTCGCCGCCCTCGCGAAGGCGTACGACGGCCGGGTGACCGCCCGGGCGCTCGACGTGACGGACTCCGCCGCCGTCGAGAGCGTCGTCGCCTGGACCGAGGACACCCTCGGCCCCCTGGACATCGCGGTCAACGTGGCCGGAATCCTGAGCGGTTCGGCGGTCGCGGAGATGCCGGACGAGGAGTGGGCGGCCACCTTCGCCGTCAACGCCCACGGCGTCTTCCACGTGTCACGGTCCGTCTCCCGCCGCATGGCGGAGCGGGGTTCGGGAAGCATCGTCACCGTCGCCTCCAACGCCGCGGGCATCCCCCGTACCAACATGGCGGCGTACGCGGCCTCCAAGGCGGCGGCCGTGATGTTCACCAAGTGCCTCGGCCTCGAAGTGGCGTCCAAGGGCGTGCGGTGCAACACCGTGTCCCCCGGATCGACCCTCACCGACATGCAGCGCGGCA
Source organism: Streptomyces sp. NPDC002125 (assembly GCF_053593715.1). Taxonomy (NCBI): domain Bacteria; kingdom Bacillati; phylum Actinomycetota; class Actinomycetes; order Kitasatosporales; family Streptomycetaceae; genus Streptomyces; species Streptomyces sp. NPDC002125. The sequence continues at coordinate 28,821 of NZ_JBSFDD010000045.1, forward strand.
TGTGGACGGCGGGTGCGGAGGAGGCGTCCGCCCGCGCCGTCGTCGAGGGCGACCCGGCGTCGTACCGCACCGGAATCCCGCTCGGCCGGATCGCGGAACCCTCCGACATAGCCGACGCGGTCGCCTTCCTGGTGTCCGACCGGGCCCGCCACATCACCATGCACGACCTGTACGTCGACGGTGGAGCCACCCTGCGGGCCTGAACCCGCTCCGCCGTCGCCACGGCGGCCACAACGCGGGCCTGAACCCGCTCCGCCGTCACCCTGCCGCAGTTCGAGCCATCCCCCCTGGAGACCACCCATGTCTGCCTCTCTGCGCGTCCATGCCGCTCCTCCCCCTCACACCGCTCCCGGCGCGGCGACCGCCCTGCTGGAGGCCTACCGGCCCGGCACGGACCGCTTCCTCGCCACACCCCGGCACACCCTGCTCGGCTCCGGCACCCGGGCGCAGGTGCCGCACGGCGACCGTCCCCTGACCCTGCGGGTACGGGAGGTCCTGGACTCCGCCCGGGGTGCGGGCGGTTCCGCTCCGGTCGTCGTGGGCTCCGTGCCGTTCGCCCCCGGCGGCACGGCGGCCCTGGCGGTCCCCGAGACCCTGCGGTGGGCCGGCGCCCTGCGCGCCGACCCGCTCGTCGCCCTGCACGGCCCGGACGTGGAGCCGGGTGAAGACTGGCGGATACGCGAGGTGCCGGCGGCCGAGGAGTACTCCGCGGCCGTCGCCGCCGCCGTGAAGCGGATGCGGGCCGGGGAGTTCGACAAGGTCGTCCTCGCCCGCACCCTGGAGCTGACCTCCGCGCGTGACCTCGATCTGCCGGCCATGCTGAGCCGGCTGGCGCGCCGCGACCCGGAGGGCTACACCTTCGCCGTGCCCAGCGGACCGGGACGCACCCTCGTGGGCGCCAGCCCCGAGCTGCTCGTGTCCCGCAGGGGCGCCCGGCTCGTCGCCAATCCGCTGGCCGGCTCGGCACCCCGCAGCGGCGATCTGGCGGAGGACGTCCGCAGGGCGGCCGCGCTGCTGGACTCGCCGAAGGACCTGCACGAGCACGCGGTCGTGGTCGACGCCATCCGGGAGGCGCTGGCGCCGTTCTGCGTGAGCCTGGACGTGCCGGAGCGCCCCACCCTCATCCGCACCGCCGCCATGTGGCACCTGTCGACGACCCTGACCGGGGAGCTGCGCGACCCCGCCTCCACCGCCCTGGACCTGGCCTCCGCCCTGCACCCCACCCCGGCGGTCTGCGGCACCCCGACCGAGGTGGCCCGGCAGGTCATCGCGGACTCGGAACCCTTCGACCGCGGCGCCTACACCGGCATGGTCGGGTGGCAGGACGCCGACGGCGACGGCGACTGGGTCGTGACGATCCGCTGCGCCGAGGCCGAGGGCCGCACCCTGCGGCTGTTCGCCGGCGCCGGTGTGGTCGCCGAGTCCTCGCCCGCCGCCGAGACGGCGGAGACCGGGGCCAAGTTCCGGACGTTCCTGAGCGCCGTGGGAGCGGCCCTGTGACCGCCCTCCCGGAAACCGACGCCCCCACCTGGCCCGCCGAGTTCGCCGAGCGCTACCGCGCCGCCGGCCACTGGCGCGGCGAGACGTTCGGCGGCGTACTGCGTGAGCGCGCCGCCGCGCACCCCGGCCGCGTCGCGATCGTGGACCCCTCCCCCGGGCGCCGCGAGTGGACGTACGGGGAACTGGACGAGCGGGCCTCGCGGATGGCGGCCGGCTTCGCGGCGCGCGGGATCTCCCGGGGCGACCGGGTCGTCGTGCAGCTCCCGAACATCGCCGAGTTCGTCGAGGTCGTCTTCGCGCTCTTCCGGATCGGCGCGCTGCCCGTCTACGCGCTGCCCGCGCACCGGGAGACGGAGATCGAGTACTTCTGCTCGTTCACCGAGGCCGTCGCCTACGTCGTCCCGGACCGGCACGCGGGCTTCGACCACCTCGCGCTCGCCTCGAAGGTCAAGGAGCGCACGCCGTCCCTGAAGCACGTGTTCGTGGCCGGGTCCCCCGGCGAACACACCGCCCTGTCGGACGTGCCGTGCGAACCCTCGGAGACCGGCACCGGGTACGAACCCGAGCCGCACGACCTGGCGTTCCTTCAGCTGTCGGGCGGCACGACCGGGGTGCCGAAGCTCATCCCCCGTACGCACGACGACTACATCTACTCGCTGCGGGGATCCAACGAGATCTGCGGGGTGGACGGCGGCACCCGCTTCCTCGTCGTGCTCCCCGCCGCGCACAACTTCCCGATGAGCTCGCCCGGCTGGCTGGGTGTGCTGTACGCCGGGGGGACCGTGGTGATGTGCCCCAGCCCGGACCCGGCGACGGCCTTCGCCCTCGTGGAGCGCGAGCGCGTCACGATGACCGGGATGGTGCCGCCGCTCGCCCTGGTGTGGACGGAGGCCGGCCCCGGCACCGAGCACGACCTGTCGAGCCTGGAGCTGGTCCTCGTCGGCGGTGCCAAGTACAGCGAGTCGGCGGCCCGCCGTCTGGAACCCGCCCTGGGGTGCCGGCTCATGCAGGTCTTCGGCATGGCCGAGGGGCTCGTCAACTACACGCGCCTGGACGACGATCACGAGACCGTGGTCACCACCCAGGGCAGGCCGATCTCCGAGGACGACGAGGTCCGCATCGTCGACGACGCGGACGAGGACGTGCCCGAGGGCGGCTTCGGGCATCTGCTGACCCGCGGCCCGTACACCATCCGCGGCTACTGGCGTGCGCCGGAGCACAACCGGCGGGCCTTCACCGAGGACGGCTTCTACCGCACCGGTGACATCGTGCGCCGCACCCCCACGGGCCATCTGGTGGTCGAGGGGCGCGCCAAGGACCAGATCAACCGGGGCGGCGAGAAGGTCGCTCCGGAGGAGGTCGAGAACATCATCCTCGCCCACCCCTCCGTGCACGACGTCTCCGTCGTCGGCGTGGCCGACGAGTACCTGGGGGAGCGCACCCTCGCCTACGTCATCCTCCGCGAGGGCGCCGAGGCCCTGAAACCGGCCGCGGTCAAACGCCTCGTGCGTGAGCGCGGTGTCGCCGCGTACAAGATCCCCGACCTCGTCGAGTTCGTCGAGGCGTTCCCCCAGACCGGCATCGGCAAGGTCAGCAAGAAGGGGCTGCGCTCCGAGGCCGTCCCCGGCCGCGCCGTGTCCGCCCAGCACTGAGATCAGCACCGAGTTCCGCCCCGCGCGGCACCGAAAGGTTCCACCCCATGGCTCTTCCCGCCATCGCTTCCTACGCACTGCCGACCGACGCCGAGCTGCCCGCGAACCGCGTCGGCTGGACCGTCGACCCGGCGCGCGCCGTCCTGCTCGTCCATGACCTGCAGAACCACTTCCTCGGCGCGTTCCCGTCCGGCGAGCAACCGCTCACCGGCATGCTCGACAACACCTCCCGCGTCATCGAGCGGTCCCGCGGCCTCGGCGTGCCGGTCGTCTACTCGGTGCAGCGCGGCGGTCAGACGCCGGAGGAACGCGGACTCCAGCTCGACTTCTGGGGCCCCGGTGCCGCCGACGACCCCGAGGCGCTGGCGATCCCGCCGTCCGTCGCACCGGCCGACGGGGACACCGTACTGACCAAATGGAAGTACAGCGCCTTCGTGCGGACCGAACTGGATTCCCTGCTGCGTGACTCCGGCCGCGACCAGCTGGTGATCACCGGTGTGTACGCGCACATCGGGGTGCTCATGAGCGCCTGCGACGCGTGGATGCGCGACATCCAGGCCTTCGTCGTGGCCGACGCCGTGGCGGACTTCTCACGCGAGGACCACGACATGGCGCTGCGCTGGGCGGCGGGCCGCTGCGCGGTCGTCACCACGACCGACGCGCTCCTGAAGGAGATCTGAACACATGGCGCTCACCCTTGAACTGATCCGCCGGGATGTCGCCGACGCCCTCGGCGAGGACCCCGCGGACATCCCCCTGGACGAGAACCTCCTGGACTACGGCCTGGACTCCGTACGCATCATGGCGCTGCTGGGGCGCTGGCGGCGGGACCACGGGGTCGAGGCGGACTTCGCGGACCTCGCCGAACAGCCCGCCGTCGAGGCCTGGGCACCGCTGCTGGGGGTCTCATGACCGCCCTGCTCACCGACGCCGGCCCCGGACCGGCCGGGGCGTCCGGCGTACTGCCGCTGACCGCCGCGCAGTCGGGCATGTGGTACGCGCAGTCGCTCGACCCGCTCAGCCCGGCGCAGAACACGGCGGAGTGCCTGGAGATCGAAGGACCCCTGGACCCGGAGCTGTTCGCCGGGGCGCTGCGCCGGGTGGCCTCCGAGGCGGAGGCGCTGCGCGTACGCGTCGAGGACTCCCCCGAAGGACCGCGCCAGCGTGTCCTGGACTCGGTCGGACTCCCGCTGACCACCCACGATCTGCGGGAGGCGGCGGACGCCTCCCGGCAGGCCGAGGAGTGGATGCGCGCGGATCTGGCCGAGCCCTTCGACCTCGGTGCGGGGCCGCTGTTCAGGCACGCCCTGTTCCGGGTGGGCGAGGAGCGGTGGCTCTGGTACCAGCGCATCCACCACCTCGTCATGGACGGCTTCGGCTATTCGCTCCTCGTACGCCGCACCGCCGAGGTCTACACGGCGCTCGCCGGGGGCGCGGAGCCGGGCCCCCGCACCTTCGGCTCGCTCGCCGGCCTGGTGGCCGAGGACGACGCCTACCGCTCGTCGGAGGCGTTCGAGGCGGACCGGCGGCACTGGAACGAGGCGTTCGCCGACCGCCCCGAGGTGCCGCGGCTCGCCGGCCGCGGGGCGCTCCCCTCCCGGACGTTCCTCCGCCGCACGGCCCACCTGGGGCCCGAGGCGACGGAGGGGGTGCGGGAGCTGGCCGACCAGCTCCGCGCGACCTGGCCGGACGTGCTGATCGCCGCCCAGGCCCTCTACACCTCACGGGCGACCGGCCACCGGGAGGTCGTGCTCGGCCTGCCCATGATGGGCCGCATGGGGTCGGTCTCGCTCCGAGTACCGGGCATGGTGATGAACGTCCTGCCGCTGCGCCTGGACGTGTCCCCCGAGGCGACCTTCGCCGAGCTGGTCCGCCAGGTCGTGCTGGGCATCCGCGAGGTCCGCCGCCACCAGCGCTACCGCTACGAGGACATCCGACGCGACCTGCGGCTGCTCGGGGAGAACCGCGGACTGGTCGGGCCCCTGGTCAACGTCATGCCCTTCGACTACGACGTGGACTTCGCGGGCGCCCCCGCACGGGCGCGGAACCTGTCCGCGGGACCCGTCGACGATCTGACGCTGAACATCTACGACCGCTCGGACGGGCGCGGCCTGCGCATCGACCACGACGGCAATCCCGCCCTGTACGGGGAGGAGACGCTGGCCGCGCACCAGGAGCGGTTCCTGCATCTGGTGGAGCGGCTGAGCCGGACCGACCCGCATCTGCCGACGGGCGCGCACGGGATCGCGACCCCGGCCGAACTCGACCTGGTCGTGCATTCGTTCAACGACACGGGCCGGACGCTCCCGCGGACCACGCTGATCGGCCCGATCGAGTCCCGTGCCGCGCGCACCCCCGACGCGACCGCCGTGGTGTACGGCGGCACCTCGCTCACCTACGAGGAACTGAACACCCGGGCCAACCGGCTGGCCCGGCACCTGCGGACGCTCGGCGCCCGGCCCGGCGCGGTGGTGGCGGTGTCCGTCCCTCGCTCGGTGGAACTGATCGTCTCCCTGCTCGCCGTGCTGAAGGCGGGGGCCGCCTATCTGCCGCTGGACCCGGACTATCCGGAGCAGCGGCTCACCTACATGCTCCAGGACGCGGCACCGGTGTGCGCGGTGACCGACCGTGCGGGCAGGCTCCCCGAGGACACCGGGACGCCGCTGGTCGTCCTGGACGGCCTCGACGTCTCCGGATACCTCTGGGTGAACCCCTCCCGGCCCCTCACCCCGGCCCACCCCGCGTACGTCATCTACACCTCGGGCTCCACGGGCCGCCCCAAGGGCGTCGTCGTCTCGCACGGGGCGATCGACAACCGGCTGCGCTGGATGCAGAGTGCCTACGGCCTGACGTCCGAGGACCGCGTGCTCCAGAAGACGCCGTCGTCGTTCGACGTGTCGGTGTGGGAGTTCTTCTGGCCGCTGCGCCAGGGCGCGGTGCTCGTCGTCGCCGAGCCCGGCGGCCACAAGGACCCGGCCTATCTGGCCCGGCTGATCCGCGAACAGGCGGTCACGACCTGCCACTTCGTGCCGTCGATGCTCCAGGTCTTCCTGGCGGAGGCGGACGCCGAGGCATGCGGCAGCCTCCGGAGGGTCTTCTGCAGCGGTGAGGCGCTGCCCCGCGAGACCGCCAACGCCTTCGGGCGGCAGCTGCCCGGCGCGGAGCTGCACAATCTGTACGGCCCGACGGAGGCGGCCGTCGACGTCACGTACCACGCGTGCGCTGCGGAGACCACGGGCCCCGTGCCGATCGGCCGCCCGGTCTGGAACACCCGTCTGCACGTGCTCGACGCGGCGCTGCACCCCTGTCCGCCCGGCGTTCCGGGAGAGCTCCACCTCGCCGGGCACCAGCTCGCCGAGGGCTATCTCGGCCGTCCGGGGCTGACCGCGTCCCGTTTCGTCGCCGACCCCTTCGGCCGGCCCGGCGAACGCATGTACCGCACCGGGGACCTGGCGCACTGGACCGAGGACGGTGAGGTCGTCTACCTCGGCCGCACGGACGACCAGGTCAAGCTGCGCGGGCAGCGCATCGAGCTCGGCGAGATCGAGACCGCGCTGACGGCACGGGACGGGGTGGACGCGGCCTGCGCCCTCGTCAGGGAGGACCGGCCGGGCGAGCAGCGGCTCGTCGGCTACATCACGGGCGGCGCCGATCCGGTGGCCGTACGCGCCTCGCTGGCACGGGAGTTGCCGGAGCACATGGTGCCCGCGGCGGTGGTGGCCCTGGACGCGTTCCCGCTCAGCCCGAACGGCAAGCTGGACCGGCGCGCCCTGCCCGCCCCGGTGTTCAGCGGCGGCGCGGGCTCCCGGCGCCCATCGGGCGCGCGGGAGGAGGCGCTCACGCGGCTCTTCGCCGAGGTGCTCGGCGTCGGCAGGGTGGGCCCGGAGGACGCGTTCTTCGACCTGGGCGGCACCTCGCTGCTCGCGGTCCGGCTCGTGGCCCGTGTCCGGGAGGAGTTCGGGACGGAGCTGACCATCGGCTCGCTGTTCGAGTCCCCGACTCCTGCGGCGCTCGCCGCCCGGCTGGACTCCACCGGCCAGGCGTCCGAGGACGCGCTCGGCGTCGTCCTGCGGCTGCGCGGCGGGGACGGGCGGCCTCCGCTGTTCGCCATCCATCCGGCCGGCGGCATCGCCTGGTGCTACGCGGGACTGTCGGCCCGCCTCGGCGCCGAACAGCCGGTGTACGGCATCCAGGCACGCGGGCTGGTCGGCGACGACGCACTGCCGCGCACCCTCCAGGAGGAGGCGGCGGACTACCTCCAGCACATCCGCGCGATCCAGGAGCACGGCCCGTACCGGCTGCTGGGCTGGTCGGTCGGCGGGGTGCTGGCGCACACCGTGGCCGTGCTGCTCCAGGAGGCGGGCGAGGAGGTCGAGCTGCTGGCGCTGCTGGACTCGTTCCCCGCCGAGCAGTGGCGCGAGCGTCCCGCCCCCGAGGAGGGCGACGCGCTGACCGCCGTCCTGCGCATGGCCGGCTTCGAGCGCACGCACGAGCGGAACCGCGAGGACGTGCTGGCGACGCTGCGCCGGGCGGGGAGCCCACTGGCCGGGCTCAGCGACCGTGCGCTGTCGAGGATCGTCGACATCGTCCCGAACCATGCCCGCATGATGCGCGAGCACCACCACCGGCGCTACGAGGGCGATCTGCTGTTCTTCACGGCCGCCGCCCCGCGCGCGGAGGACTGGCTGACCCGTGAGGCGTGGCGTGCGCATGTGACCGGGGCCATCGACAACCACGATCTCGACTGCACGCACCCGCAGTTGATGCAGGACCGCTTCCTCGACGACATCTGTGCCGTCCTGGCGGCCCGTCTGAAGGAGCTGGACGCATGAGTACGAGGAGCGGCCCGTTCGACCCGGGACCCGAGGGCGTCGCCACCCATCTGGTGCTGGAGAACGACGAGGCCCTGATGTCGCTCTGGCCGGTCTGGCGGGAGGTGCCCCCGGGATGGTCCGTGCGGTTCGGTCCGGCTCCGTACGAGGCCTGTGCGGGCGTGCTGGAGCCGGACCGGGAACGGGTGTGAGCAACCTGCCTCAGCCCAGCAGTTCGACCAGGCCGTCGGCGAGCTCCGTGCGCCAGCAGAGGTAGTCGTGGCCGCCGTTGAACTCCGTGTAGGAGGCGTCGTCGTAGCCCGCCGCCGCCAGGACGTCGCGAAGACGCCGGGCGGCGGGCAGGGCGACCCATTCCTGCTCGCCGAAGGAGAGCCGGAAGCGGACGGGCAGGCGTGGTGCCTGGGCGATCCGGTCGGTGAGCCACTGCGCCTGCGGCCCGTCGGGCCACCAGAAGGAGCCGGACTGCGCGAGGACGTTGCCGAACCGGGCGGGGGCCGACACCGCCGCGTGGGCCGCGGAGAGGCCGCCCAGGCTCTGCCCGGCGACGACGGTGCGCGCGGGGTCGCGGGTGACCGGGAGCCGCGCCGCAGCCCAGGGCAGCAGTTCGTCGGCGAGGAAGGCCACGAACTCGGGGCGGCACGTCAGGTGCGCCCATCTGGTGGCCGAGTCCACGGAGTCGGGCAGCAGGGCCACCAGCGGCGGGATGCGGCCGTCGGCGATGAGGTTGTCCAGCAGGTTCGCCAGACCCAGGTGGGGCTGCCAGTGCTCCCCGTCCAGGAGGACCAGCACCGGGAGCTCGGCCGAGTGCCCCGGGGCGAGCGGGGGTTCGTACAGCCAGACGCGGCGGGTGCCTCCTCCGAGCTTCTCGGCGGGCACCTGGTGCGCGGCCACCCGGCCACGGGCGACGTCCGGCCTCGGCTGCCAGTCCTGTCCGCCCGGAGCCGCCGGGAGTTCGGCGTAGGACACCGGCTCTCCGTCCCAGCGCTTCGGCAGCGTACGGGCGTTGAGCGGGTCGTGGCGCCGCCGGGTGCGCAGCCACTGCCAGTAGTCGGCGGTGCCGGGCTCGGGGCCGTCCCCCTCGTCCACGTAGAAGTCGTAGGTGCCGCGCCAGTCGTGGCGCAGCCGGAGCGTCCAGTGCCAGACGTCGGTGCCGGGGACCCGCTCCATCATGTTGCCCTCGGGGTCGCGGGGGTCGCCGATCTTGTTGGGCAGGACCTGCACCGCGCGGGTGGCGGGGGTGCCGCGCCAGAGGAACGTCACCGCGCTGTGGTCGGGACTTCCGTAGGGATCAGGCGCGACCAGGGGGGTGCCGTCGAGGCGCGCCCTCGCCCAGAAGTCCTCGGCCTCGTCGGGTCCGGGAAGGGGGATTCCGGGCAGCGGGAGCCTGGGCACGTCGTCCGGGCGCACGATCCTGGGCGGCCGGCGCGTGACGTCCTGCGGCGGCTCTGAGGTGATCACGAGAGGGACTCCGAACACGAAGGAAATGCAACTTAGGGTCACCTTACCTCCCGACTCCCGAACGGGACGCCCGCCACGGTTAAGGTTAGGCTAACCTAAGCAAGTTCGGAGGGCTCAGACCGGCTGATTCACAAGGCCGTTGTCCCGCATGCCCTCCCCCTCACTCTCTTCGCCGCCCGCCAGGAGCAGCTCACCATGACCCCTGCCAGACCCTCCCGCATCTCCGCGTCCGCCCTCACCAAGCCCCGGCTCGGCCGCATGGCCGCTCTCGCCGCAGGCGCGACGCTCGGCATCGGCGCCCTCGCCGGGGCGCCGGTCGCCGCCGGCTCCTCCGGAGCGGACGCCACCGGCACGGTCGCCCTCGTCGCCGACACCGTCGCACCGGCGGTCACCCTGGGCGCCACCACCGTGAAGCCCGGCGGCGACGTGCCGTTCGAAGCGACGGGATTCCCCGCCGGAGCCACCCTGAGCGTCAAGTTCGACGACAAGGCACTGATCAAGCAGTTCGCGATCGGTGACGACGGGACCGTCTCGGGAACGGTGACCGTCCCGGCCGACGCCGCCCCGGGCGGCGAGCACTGGCTCCGCTTCCTGGCGCCGGGGACCAGCGTCCGCAGCGAGAACCTCACGGTCACCGGCACCACGCCCACTCCGGCCCCGACCCCGGACCCGACACCCACCCCGGACCCGACGACGGAGCCGCCCGCGACCCCGGACCCCGCGGTGCGGCTGACGGACTCCAAGGTCGCGGCGGGCGGCAAGGTCACCTTCACCCTGTCCGGCTTCACCAAGGGCCAGAGCGTCACGGCCAAGCTGGACGACGCCGACATCATCGGCCAGTGGCCCTCCGCCGTGAAGGCCGACGGCACGTTCACCGCGACGGTCACCGTTCCCAAGTCGGCCTCGGCGGGGGCGCACTGGCTGCGCTTCCTGGCGCCGAACCCGTCGACGAGCCTCAAGGCCGACATCACCGTCACGTCGTCCGGTACGGGGGGTTCGGGAGGCACGGGAGGCACCGGCGGGTCGACGGACGGCGGCACCTCCGGCACCGGAGGAACGGACACCGGCACGGGGGGTACCAGCGGCACGGGAGGCAGCACCGGCGGGTCGTCCGGCTCCGGCACCACGTCCGCCACGATCACCGCGGGGTCGCAGGTCGCCGCGGGCGGCAAGGTGTCCTTCCGGGTGACGGGATTCCCCGCGGGCCAGCAGCTCACCGTCAAGCTCGACGACTCCAAGATCATCGGCCAGTGGGCGAACGGCATCGGGGCGGACGGCTCCCTGTCCGGCACCGTCACGATTCCCGCGGACGCCACGAAGGGCGCCCACTGGCTTCGCTTCCTCGCCCCGAACCCGTCGACGAGCCTCAGGGCCGACTTCACCGTCACCTCGGGCACCACGGCCGAACAGGCCGCGGCCGCCGCCTCGTCGAGCTCCACGGGCGGATCGGCCGGCACCACCGAGGTGCCCGCCGCCACGGGCGCGCCCGCCAGCGCGTCCAACTCCAGGGGCGCCAAGGCCACCATCTCGGCCAGCGAGGTGCAGCCGGGCGGGAAGATCCCCTTCGAGGTCACGAAGTTCCCGGCCGGACAGACCGTCACCATCAAGCTCGACGACGAGGAGATCCTCGGCCAGTGGAAGGCCGACGCCTCGGGCTCGTACAAGGGTGAGGTCACGATCCCGGCCGAGACCGCGACCGGGGCCCACTGGCTGCGCTTCCTCGCGCCGAACCCGTCCACCACCCTGAAGGTCGACTTCACGGTGACCGAGCCCGGCACCACGGCCACCGCCGGCGACACCTCCGCGGCTTCCGCGCCCGAGGCCGCGCCGAACACCCTCACGACGGCATCCGCGGAGAGCTCCGTCTCGTACCCGACGATCGCCTGGTCCGCCGCCGCCGCGGCCGTGGGCGGAGCCGCGGGAGCCGCCGCCACGACCCTCTTCGTCGTCCGCCGGCGTCCGGGCGGAACGGCCGCACCCGCCGGGCCCTCCGGGCCGGTCGCGCAGGGCTGACACGACGCGCGTGACCCAACACAGCGCTTCCACAGGGAAGTTGTTGCGTGCGTCACACACCTGAAAGCGCGTTACTTAGGTAAGCCTAAGCTAAGTTGTACTTGTTCCTACTGAGACCCCTGTCAGGGAGTTGACCCCCGCATGACCACGTCCAACCGCAGAAGCCGTCGCACCGTCACCCGTGCCGCCGTCGCCGTCGTGATCGCCGCAGGCACGACCGCCGCGCTGACGGGCACCGCCTCCGCGCACACCGCGAGCGACTCCGTCACCGTCGCGCCGCTGGTGAAGGGCCTCTACCAGTCCTCGTACTCCGAGCGGAACAACGTCCTGTGGACGACCTCCGCCGTGGGCCGTCCGCCGGTCGTGAGCTCCAGCCTGCTGAAGGTGGACCCGAAGACCCTCGCGGTGAAGCAGACCATCACCCCGCCCGTCACCGACGCGGCCACCGGCGCGCTGGAGGCCGTCTACGGCGTGGCCGTCGACGACGAGCACAACACCGTCTGGACGACCAACACCCGTAACAACACGGTGGCCGTCTACAGCCAGCGCACCGGTAAGCACCTGGTCACCCTCCCCAACGTGAACCACGCCCGCGAGATCGTCGTCGACGAGCGCCACAACACCGTGTGGGCGAGCGCCTTCTCCGACGGCACCCTCGTCGCCTTCGACTCGAAGACCTTCGAGGAGAAGCAGCGGATCACCGTCGAGGGGTCCGGCCCGACCGGTCTCGTCGTGAACGAGCGGACCGGCACCGCCTACGCCGCCGACCTCAGCAACGACCAGGTCATCGAGGTCACCGCCAAGTCCGCGACCCCGCGGCTCATCCCCGCCGGTGACGGCCCGATCTCGATCGCCCTGTCCAAGAACGGCAGGACCGCCTACACCGCCAACCAGACCGGCGGCGACGTCTCGGTGATCGACCTCAAGAAGGGTCTCGTCACCAAGTCCATCGCCACCGGCGCGGGCGCCCTGTCCGTCGCCGACGACGACCGCACGGGCAACCTCGTGGTCGTCAACCGCACCGCGGCCACCGCGACCGTCGTCGACCCGAAGGCCGGTACGGTCGTCAGGACCGTGGCCACGGGCACCAACCCGAACCACGTCGAGATCAACAACGGCACCGCCTACGTGGTCGACAAGTCCGGAGCCGGCCTCGGCGGCGCCGACCAGATCCACAGCTTCCGCGTCACCCGCTGACACCCGCCGCTCAGCCGCTCCCCCGCATCTGGCGGCTCCCCCGTCCCCCCACATCTCCGCAGCCGGGTGCCCGGCGGGGGTGGGGGCGCCGGTTGGGGAGGGCACCCGGCGGGACACACCGCACAAGCGGTGTGGGGTGGTTTTGCGGGGTGGGCGAGAGTA
>NZ_JBSFDD010000046.1:0-30050 GCF_053593715.1 Streptomyces sp. NPDC002125
ACGCGGGGCGGGTCCGTGGGCTGGTCCCTCATGTGCACGGTGTGGACGAGCCCCGCCTGATCCAGACGAGAGACCCCGGACCTCTCGTCCACACTCCGGCCCCGTCTCTTCACCCCGTGGAGACGGGGCCGAAACGTCCGTCTGCTGGACCGGCGGCAGCCCGGCCCCCTCGTCGTGGGAGGATCGGACACGGCGGGCCAGGGCCGCGCACCCGGTCGCGCCGTCGCAGTATCAGGCGCGAGCATGAGGAGCACCGTTGAGCAGGTTGCGCTGGCTGACCGCGGGGGAATCGCACGGCCCCGCACTGGTGGCGACGCTGGAGGGTCTTCCCGCCGGTGTCCCGGTCACCACGGAGATGGTGGCGGACGCGCTCGCCCGGCGACGGCTCGGTTACGGGCGCGGCGCGCGGATGAAGTTCGAGAAGGACGAGGTCACCTTCCTCGGCGGCGTCCGGCACGGCCTCACCATGGGCTCGCCCGTCGCCGTCATGGTGGGCAACACCGAGTGGCCCAAGTGGGAACAGGTCATGTCGGCCGACCCGGTCGACCCCGAGGTGCTGGCCGAGCAGGCCCGCAACGCTCCGCTGACCCGCCCCCGGCCCGGCCACGCCGACCTGGCCGGCATGCAGAAGTACGGCTTCGACGAGGCGCGGCCCGTCCTGGAGCGCGCCAGCGCCCGGGAGACCGCGGCCCGTGTGGCCCTCGGCGCCGTCGCCCGCTCCTACCTCAAGGAGACCGCGGGCATCGAGATCGTCTCCCACGTCGTCGAGCTGGCCGCGGCCAAGGCGCCCTACGGCGTCTACCCGAAGCCCTCCGACGTCGAGCGGCTCGACGCCGACCCGGTGCGCTGTCTGGACGCGGACGCGTCGAAGGCGATGGTCGCGGAGATCGACCAGGCCCACAAGGACGGCGACACCCTCGGCGGAGTCGTCGAGGTGCTCGCGTACGGCGTGCCGGTCGGACTCGGCTCGCATGTGCACTGGGACCGCAGACTCGACGCCCGTCTGGCCGCCGCGCTGATGGGTATCCAGGCCATCAAGGGTGTCGAGGTCGGCGACGGCTTCGACCTGGCCCGGGTTCCCGGCTCCAAGGCGCACGACGAGATCGTGGCCACCCCGGAGGGGATCAGGCGCACCTCCGGCCGCTCCGGCGGCACCGAGGGCGGACTCACCACCGGTGAGCTGCTCCGGGTCCGCGCCGCGATGAAGCCCATCGCGACCGTCCCCCGCGCGCTCGCCACGGTCGACGTCGTCACCGGCGAGGCGGCCAAGGCGCACCACCAGCGCTCCGATGTCTGCGCGGTACCCGCCGCCGGGATCGTCGCCGAGGCGATGGTCGCGCTGGTGCTGGCCGACGCGGTCGCGGAGAAGTTCGGCGGCGACAGTGTCCCCGAGACCCACCGCAACGTGCAGTCGTACCTCTCCCACCTCCAGATCCGGTGAGCGGCCCTCTGATCGTCCTGGTCGGCCCGATGGGCGTCGGCAAGTCGACGGTGGGCGAGCTGCTTGCCGAGCGGCTCGGCACCACCTACCGCGACACCGACGCGGATGTCGTGGCCACGGCCGGCAAGTCGATCCCGGACATCTTCTTCGACGAGGGCGAGGAGCGCTTCCGCGACCTGGAGCGCCAGGCCGTACGGGACTCGCTCGCCGGGCACCCGGGAGTCCTCGCGCTCGGCGGCGGTGCCGTGCTCGACGAGTCGACGCGTGCGCTGCTCGCCGGCCACAGGGTGGTCTATCTCTCCATGGGAGTGGACGAGGCAGTCAAGCGGGTCGGGCTGAACACGGCCCGCCCCCTGCTCGCCGTGAACCCGCGACGCCAGTGGCGCGAGCTCATGGAGGCCAGGCGCCGCCTGTACGAGGAAGTGGCCGGTGCGACCGTCGCGACCGACGAACGTACCCCCGAGGAGGTCGCCCAGGCGGTCCTCGACGCAACGGAACTGCCGGAGCGCGCGGTCCAGGCCGTTCAGCCCGGCCGGGAGAACACACGCATGAGCGAGCAGGCCACCACGCGCATCCGGATCGCCGGCACCGCGGGCACCGACCCGTACGAGGTGCTCGTCGGCCGACAGCTCCTCGGCGAGCTGCCGAACCTCATCGGTGACCGCGCCAAGAGGGTCGCCGTCCTGCACCCCGAGGCGCTCGCCGAGACCGGCGAGGCGGTCCGGGAGGACCTCGCCGCGCAGGGGTACGAGGCCATCGCGATCCAGCTGCCCAACGCGGAGGAGGCCAAGACCGTCGAGGTCGCCGCCTACTGCTGGAAGGCGCTCGGCCAGACCGGTTTCACCCGCACCGATGTCATCGTCGGTGTCGGCGGCGGCGCAACCACCGACGTCGCCGGGTTCGTCGCCGCGTCCTGGCTGCGCGGGGTGCGCTGGATCGCCGTACCGACGACCGTGCTCGCCATGGTCGACGCGGCGGTCGGGGGCAAGACCGGCATCAACACCGCCGAGGGCAAGAACCTCGTCGGTGCCTTCCACCCGCCGGCCGGGGTGCTCTGCGACCTCGCCGCGCTGGACTCGCTGCCGGTCAACGACTACGTCTCCGGAATGGCCGAGATCATCAAGGCCGGCTTCATCGCCGACCCGGTCATCCTCGACCTCGTCGAGGCGGACCCCCAGGGCGCCCGCACGCCCGCCGGGCCGCACACCGCGGAGCTCATCGAGCGCTCCATCCGGGTCAAGGCCGAGGTCGTCTCCAGCGACCTCAAGGAGTCCGGCCTGCGGGAGATCCTCAACTACGGGCACACTCTGGCCCACGCGATCGAGAAGAACGAGCGCTACAAGTGGCGCCACGGCGCGGCCGTCTCGGTCGGCATGGTCTTCGCCGCCGAGCTGGGCCGGCTCGCCGGACGCCTCGACGACGCGACCGCCGACCGGCACCGCGCCGTCCTGGAGTCCGTCGGACTGCCGCTCACCTACCGGGGTGATCAGTGGCCCAAGCTCCTGGAGAACATGAAGGTCGACAAGAAGTCCCGCGGCGACCTCCTGCGCTTTATCGTCCTGGACGGCATCGGCAAGCCCACCGTGCTGGAGGGCCCCGACCCGGCCGTCCTGCTCGCCGCCTACGGGGAGGTCTCCGCGTGACGACCCGCAGGGTCCTCGTGCTCAACGGCCCGAACCTCGGACGTCTCGGCTCCCGTGAGCCCGACGTCTACGGAGCGACGTCCTACGCCGGTCTCGTCGACACCTGCCGGACCCTCGGCAAGGAGCTCGGCTTCGACGTGGACGTCCGGGAGACCAACGACGAGGGCGAGCTGATCCGCTGGCTGCACGAGGCGGCGGACGGTTCGATTCCGGTCGTTCTCAACCCGGGTGCCTTCACGCACTATTCGTACGGAATGCGGGACGCGGCAGCGCAGCGCACCGCACCGCTGATCGAGGTGCACATCTCGAATCCGTACGCACGGGAGGAATTCCGCCACACCTCCGTGGTCGCCCCCGTGGCCACCGGCACCGTGGCAGGGTTCGGAATCGGCTCCTACCGGCTCGCCCTGCGGGCCCTGGCCGACGAACTGACGGACTGACACCGGGCACTTCGTACCTTCCCGGCCCGTTCACAGCGTGGCGGCCGGGGAAGGTACGGTTGCCGTCGACCAGCGCCAGTTGCCTGCACGAGACGGAGTGGCACCGGATGCAGCACGCAGTGGGGGCCCCGCTGCCGCCGCCCCAGGGTCCCGGGAACGGGCCGTGGACGCACCAGGCCCAGCACTCGAACCACCCCGGCAGGCCGACGCCGCCGCCCCTGCCTCCCATGGCGCCGGCGCCCGGGGCACCGGCGCCCCAGGCCCCCGTGCCCCAGCACGCCCCTGTGCCGCCCTCCCGGGAGACCACCGGGCACATCCAGCTGCCGCCGGGCGGCCCCGTGCCGCTGCCGGCGCCGCCCGCCGAGCCGGGGACGGGCGCGGCGACCCTCGCCGTGCTCCTGATCGGCCCCGCCGGGGCCGGCAAGACCACGGTCGCCAAACTCTGGGCGGGCCGCCGCCGGGTCCCCACCGCGCACGTCTCCCTGGACGACGTGCGCGAGTGGGTCTGCTCCGGCTTCGCCGACCCGCAGGCCGGATGGAACGACCACTCGGAGGCGCAGTACCGCCTGGCCCGGCGCACCTGTGGCTTCGCCGCACGCAACTTCCTGGCCAACGGCATCTCGTGCATCCTCGACGACGCCGTCTTCCCCGACCGGCCCGTCGTCGGCCTCGGAGGCTGGAAACGGCACGTCGGCCCCGGGCTGCTGCCCGTGGTGCTCCTGCCCGGCCTGGAGGTCGTCCTGGAGCGCAACGCGGCCCGCAGCGGGAACCGCAGGCTCTCCGACGAGGAAGTGGCCAGGATCCACGGCCGGATGGCCGGCTGGTACGGCTCGGGCCTGCCGATCATCGACAACAGCACCTACGACGTCGAGACGACCGCCCGGGTCCTCGACGACGTCCTGGCCCGCTCCATAGCCAGCCCGCCCGCCTGGTAGCGGTCGTGCCGTTCCCGGTCGGGTGCGCTGACCGGGCGGGCCGACGCCGTCGCTCGTAGGCTCGAAAACATGTCAGAGGTGTACGCCGTCCGACGCGGGCTGCTGCGTGACCGGTACGCCGCCGCCGGATCCGCGGCCGCCCTGGTCTCCCGCCCCGCCAACGTCCGCTATCTCGCGGGAGGGGCCCCGCCGGGCTCCGTGCTGCTGCTCGGCCCCGGCGCGGACGTCCTGCTCTGCCCCCGGGTGCCGTCCGGCGACACCTCCCACGGGCGGCCCGACGAGCGGCTGCGGCTGGAGGTGCTGCCCGACCCTGCGGGCGACCCCGTCGTCGCCGCGGCCGGACTGGCCCTCTCGCTGGACGCGGAGTCCCTCGCCGTCGAGGAGCACGACCTCACGGTCTCCCGGCACCGCGCCATGCTCTCCGTCGCCCCGCGTCTGCGGCTGGCCGACCTCGGCTCCACGGTGGAGCAGCTGAGGATCGTCAAGGACGAGGAGGAGATCGCCTGTCTGCGGATCGCCGCCGAGATCACCGACCAGGCGCTCGGAGAGCTCCTGGAATCGATCCTTGTGGGCCGCACCGAGCGTCACCTCGCCCTGGAGCTGGAACGCAGGCTGGTGGACCACGGCGCGGACGGCGCGGCCTTCCCCACCTCCGTCGGGACCGGCCCCCACTCGGGCCAGGGCCGCCACCGGCCCACGGACCGAAGGGTCGAGGAGGGGGATTTCCTCTCCGTGTGCCTCGGAGCGAACTACCGCGGATACCGCTGCGAGATCGGCCGGACGTTCGTCATCGGGACCAGCCCCGCGGACTGGCAGATCGAGCTCTACGACCTCGTTTTCGCCGCTCAGAGGGCCGGACGGGAGGCACTTCTCCCCGGCGCCGCCTACCGTGACGTGGACCGCGCCGCCCGCCATCTCCTGGACTCGGCGGGCCACTCGGACGCCCTCCAGGCCAGCACCGGGCACGGGGTCGGGCTCGAAATCGACGAGGACCCGCAGTTGGCACCGACAGCCATGGGTAAACTGGACGCTTGTGTGCCGGTCACCGTCGAACCGGGGGTCCACCTCCCGGGCCGGGGCGGTGTCCGGATCGATGACACGCTCGTCGTGCGCCCCGAGGCGGACGGCGGACCCGAGCTACTCACCATTACGACCAAGGAGCTGCTCGCGCTCTAGCGCGCGTTCGTTGGTTGTCCACCAGCTTTCAGTCCAGGAGATTCCGCAACCGTGGCTTCCACGAACGACCTCAAGAACGGCCTGGTGCTCAAGCTCGACGGAGGCCAGCTCTGGTCCGTCGTCGAGTTCCAGCACGTCAAGCCCGGCAAGGGCCCCGCCTTCGTGCGCACCAAGCTCAAGAACGTGCTCTCCGGCAAGGTCGTCGACAAGACGTTCAACGCCGGTGTGAAGGTCGAAACGGCCACCATCGACCGCCGGGACATGCAGTTCTCGTACATGGACGGCGAGTACTTCGTCTTCATGGACATGGACACGTACGACCAGCTCATGGTCGACCGCAAGGCCGTCGGCGACGCCGCCAACTTCCTGATCGAGGGCTTCACCGCCTCCGTCGCCCAGCACGAGGGCGAGGTGCTGTACGTCGAGCTGCCCGCCGCGGTCGAGCTGACCATCCAGCACACCGACCCGGGCGTCCAGGGCGACCGCTCCACCGGTGGCACCAAGCCCGCCACCCTGGAGACCGGCTACGAGATCGGTGTCCCGCTCTTCATCACCACCGGCGAGAAGATCAAGGTCGACACCCGCTCGGGCGACTACCTCGGCCGGGTGAACAGCTAACCGTGGCTGCCCGGAACAAGGCCCGCAAGCGCGCCTTCCAGATCCTTTTCGAGGCTGACCAGCGCGGTGAGTCCGTGCAGACGGTCCTCGCGGACTGGGTACGGCTCTCGCGGACCGACGACCGTCAGCCGCCGGTCGGTGAATTCACGATGGAGCTGGTCGAGGGGTACGCACAGTACGCGGACCGGATCGACGACCTCATCGTCACCTACGCCGTGGACTGGGAGATCGACCGCATGCCGGTCGTCGACCGGAGCATCCTGCGGCTCGGCGCGTACGAGCTGATCTGGATGGACTCCACCCCGGACGCCGTGGTGATCGACGAGGCGGTCCAGCTCGCCAAGGAGTTCTCCACGGACGACTCCCCGGCCTTCGTGAACGGCCTGCTGGCCAGGTTCAAGGACCTCAAGCCGAACCTCCGCCGGGAGCAGTGACCCCGGCGGCGTAGAGCCGAACGATGGGCCCACGGTCGACCGACCGTGGGCCCATCGGCGTACCGGAGAGGCGTACCGGAAGGGCTGCGGCGGAGTGGGCCGTGGCGGGCCGCCCGGGCCCGCACGAGGGCCCCGGGCGCCCCGCAGGCACCGTCCGGGTGCTGGTGCAGGCACGGCCGGGGCATCGGCTCGGGCGGCGTCGCCCGGCACGCGCACAAAGCCGGGCCGGCGGAGTCTCCAGGACTCCGCCGGCCCGGCGGTACGTTCGTCGGTAAGGGCTGGTCAGCCCTCTTCGTGGGCGACAGCGCGGCGCGCGTCGGCGTCCAGCACGCCCCAGCTGATCAGCTGCTCCGTGAGCACGGACGGCGACTGGTCGTAGATCACGGCAAGGGTGCGCAGGTCGTCCTGGCGGATCGAGAGCACCTTGCCGTTGTAGTCGCCGCGCTGGCTCTGGATCGTCGCGGCGTAACGCTGCAGCGGTCCGGCCTTCTCCGGCGGCACGTGGGCGAGGCGCTCCAGGTCGAGGACGAGCTTCGGCGGCGGCTCGGCGGCACCGCCGGGGGTCGTGCCGGGCAGGAGCTCCTGCACCGGAACGCCGTAGAAGTCGGCCAGCTCGGCAAGGCGCTGCACGGTCACGGCGCGGTCGCCGCGCTCGTAGGAACCGACCACGACGGCCTTCCAGCGGCCCTGCGACTTCTCCTCCACGCCGTGGAGGGAGAGGCCCTGCTGGGTGCGGATGGCGCGGAGCTTGGCCCCGAGCTGCTTTGCGTATTCGCTGGACATAAGGCTCCCCGGACGCTGGAACATTCTGCGGCTGGGCCGCGTGGCTGGTAACTCACTGTGAGGTTACGCAGCGTTACTTGGCTGCGTCAAGCCGAAAGGTCCGGACTGCCACCTCCCGGGGGCGGGGCCTGGGCTCCACACAAGCCCTGGTAACGTGGATGACGCAATTTCGACGTCCTTTAACGTCCGTCCAGTGAGGCGGAGAAGGAGGTCCGTTTCTTATGGACGCACAGCATGACCACACCGGCAATGCGGCACGCCCCGTTCTCGAGGCTCCCGACATCGCCCGGGTACTGACCCGAATCGCCCACGAGATCGTCGAACGCGCCAAGGGCGCCGACGACGTGGTGCTTCTCGGCATCCCGACGCGCGGGGTCTTCCTCGCCGGCCGGCTCGCCGCGAAGCTCGAAGAGATCACCGGCCGGAAGACGCCGGTCGGGTCGCTCGACATCACGATGTACCGCGACGACCTGCGGATGCGCCCCGCGCGCGCCCTGGGACGCACCGAGATCCCCGGTGAGGGCATCGAGGACCGTCTGGTCGTCCTCGTCGACGACGTGCTCTTCTCCGGCCGCACGATCCGCGCCGCGCTCGACGCGCTCGGCGACATCGGCAGGCCCCGTGCCGTACAGCTCGCGGTCCTGGTCGACCGCGGCCACCGCGAACTCCCGATCCGTGCCGACTACGTCGGCAAGAACCTCCCCACGTCGCTGAGGGAGACGGTCAGGGTCCAGCTCGCCGAGGAGGACGGCCGCGACGCCGTGCTGCTCGGCGTCAAGCAGACCGTCCCGGCAGGCGAGCAGTAGCAGCGTCCCGTTCCGTGCGCCCCACCGGTCGCACGGCCGCTTCCGCACGCCCGCCTGCCTGAATCCTCCACCCTTCACGGAGATCCCAGATGCTGCGCCCTCCCGGGGGAAACCCCCGGACCCCCCGTCACCTGATCTCGGCCGCCGACCTCACCCGCGACGACGCCGTCCTGATCCTCGACACCGCCGAGGAGATGGCACGGGTCGCGGACCGGCCGATCAAGAAGCTCCCCACACTGCGTGGACGCACGGTCGTCAACCTGTTCTTCGAGGACTCGACGCGGACCCGGATCTCGTTCGAGGCGGCCGCCAAGCGCCTCTCCGCCGACGTCATCAACTTCTCGGCGAAGGGCTCCTCCGTCTCCAAGGGCGAGTCGCTCAAGGACACCGCGCTGACCCTGGAGGCGATGGGTGCCGACGCCGTCGTCATCCGGCACGGCGCCTCCGGAGCCCCCTACCGCCTCGCGACGTCCGGCTGGATCGACAGCGCCGTCGTCAACGCGGGTGACGGCACGCACGAGCACCCCACCCAGGCCCTGCTGGACGCCTTCACCATCCGCCGCAGGCTGGTCGGGCACGACGCCGGAATCGGCCGTGACCTCGAAGGCCGCCGGATCACGATCGTCGGCGACGTCCTGCACAGCCGGGTCGCCCGCTCCAACGTCCACCTGCTGCACACGCTCGGCGCACACGTCACCCTGGTGGCCCCGCCCACCCTCGTGCCCGTCGGCGTCGAGCAGTGGCCCTGCGACGTCAGCTACCGCCTCGACGACGTGCTGCCGAAGTCGGACGCGGTGATGATGCTGCGTGTGCAGCGTGAGCGGATGAACGCCGCGTACTTCCCGACCGAGCGCGAGTACTCCCGCCGCTACGGCCTGGACGGCGAGCGCATGGCCCGGATGCCGGAGCACGCCATCGTGATGCACCCCGGCCCGATGGTCCGCGGCATGGAGATCACCGCCGAGGTCGCGGACTCCGACCGCTGCACCGCCGTCGAGCAGGTCGCGAACGGCGTCTCCACCCGCATGGCCGTCCTGTACCTGCTGCTCGGCGGCTCCGAGACCGCCCTGCCCTCCGCCTCCGCCCGTACCGAGGAGAACAAGTAACCATGAGCAAGATCCTGATCCGCGGTGCGAAGGTCCTCGGCGGCGAGCCGCAGGACGTCCTCATCGACGGCGAGACCATCGCCGAGACCGGTACCGGAATCGAGGCCGGCGACGCCACCGTGATCGAGGCGGCGGGCCAGATCCTGCTGCCCGGCCTCGTCGACCTGCACACCCATCTGCGCGAGCCCGGCCGCGAGGACTCCGAGACCGTCCTCACCGGCACCAAGGCCGCGGCCGTCGGCGGCTTCACCGCCGTCCACGCCATGGCCAACACCTTCCCCGTCGCCGACACCGCGGGCGTCGTCGAGCAGGTCTGGCGGCTCGGCAAGGAGTCCGGCTACTGCGACGTGCAGCCCGTCGGCGCCGTCACCGTCGGCCTGGAAGGCAAGCAGCTCGCCGAGCTCGGAGCCATGCACGACTCCGCCGCCGGGGTGAAGGTCTTCTCCGACGACGGCAAGTGCGTCGACGACGCCGTCATCATGCGCCGCGCCCTGGAGTACGTGAAGGCCTTCGACGGAGTCGTCGCCCAGCACGCCCAGGAGCCCCGCCTCACCGAGGGCGCCCAGATGAACGAGGGCGTCGTCTCGGCCGAGCTCGGCCTCGGCGGCTGGCCCGCCGTCGCCGAGGAGTCGATCATCGCCCGCGACGTGCTCCTCGCCGCCCACGTCGGCTCCCGGGTGCACATCTGCCACCTCTCGACCGCAGGCTCCGTCGAGATCGTCCGCTGGGCCAAGTCCAAGGGCTGGAACGTCACCGCCGAGGTCACCCCGCACCACCTGCTGCTCACCGACGAGCTCGTCCGGTCCTACAACCCGGTCTACAAGGTGAACCCGCCGCTGCGCACCGAGGCCGACGTCATGGCCCTGCGCGAGGCGCTCGCGGACGGCACCATCGACTGCGTGGCCACCGACCACGCCCCGCACCCGCACGAGGACAAGGACTGCGAGTGGGCCGCCGCCGCCATGGGCATGGTGGGCCTGGAGACCGCGCTCTCCGTGGTCCAGCAGACCATGGTGGACACCGGGCTCATCGACTGGGCGGGCGTCGCCGACCGCATGTCGTTCCGTCCCGCGGCCATCGGCAGGCTCGAAGGACACGGCCGGCCCGTCTCGGCGGGTGAGCCCGCCAACCTCACTCTGGTCGATCCGGCATACCGTGGAGCAGTGGACCCCGCGGGCTTCGCCTCCCGCAGCCGCAACACTCCCTACGAGGGTCGCGAGCTGCCCGGCCGAGTGACCCACACCTTCCTGCGGGGCCGTGCCACGGTCGTCGACGGGAAGCTCGCGTGACAACACTCAACCCCCTGTACCAGCTGGCCGCCGAGCAGAAGTCGGCCGAAGTGACGGACTGGTCCGCCCGCATCAGCTGGGTCCTCGGCCTGGCCGTGTTCATCGCGTTCGTCTACTGGCTGATGCGCCAGGGATGGAAGTGGCGGGGCCGCCTGCAGTCGGGCCTCCCCGAGCTCGCGACCACACCCGAGGGCTTCGCCGACGGTGAGACCCTGCTCACCCTGACCGGCCGCTACCACGCGTCGACGACGGCCGGGCAGTGGCTCGACCGGATCGTGGCGCACGGCCTCGGCACCCGCAGCAGGGTCGAGCTGACCCTCACGGAGCAGGGCCTGGACGTCGTACGCCCCGGAGCGGCGGACTTCTTCGTACCGGCCGACGCGCTCCGCGAGGCCCGGCTCGACAAGGCGCTCGCGGGCAAGGTCCTGCCCGAGGGCGGCCTCCTGGTCATCACCTGGGCGCACGGCGACCAGCTGATCGACTCCGGGTTCCGCTCCGACCACGCGGCCGAGCACCAGGCCTGGGTCGACGCCGTCGGCCACCTCACCGGCTCAGCCGGCAAGAACCTCACCAGCACAACGGAAGGCACCGCACGATGACGATCTCCACCCGGGGAGCAGCGCAAGCTCCCGCCGTACTCGTCCTGGAGGACGGCCGCTCCTTCCGCGGCCGCGCCTACGGGGCCGTGGGGGAGACCTTCGGCGAGGCGGTGTTCTCCACCGGCATGACCGGCTACCAGGAGACGCTGACCGACCCCTCGTACCACCGCCAGGTCGTCGTCATGACCGCCCCGCACGTCGGCAACACCGGCGTGAACGACGAGGACCCCGAGTCGAAGCGCATCTGGGTCTCCGGCTACGTCGTGCGCGACCCCGCCCGCGTGCCCTCCAACTGGCGCTCCCGCCGCTCGCTCGACGAGGAGCTCGCGAGCCAGGGAGTCGTCGGCATCAGCGGCGTCGACACCCGCGCGCTCACCCGCCATCTGCGCGAGCGCGGCGCCATGCGCGTCGGCATCTTCTCCGGCAACGCGATCCAGGACGAGGGCATACTGCTCGCCAAGGTGCGCCAGGCCCCCGAGATGAGCGGCGCCGACCTCGCCGCCGAGGTCGCCACCAAGGAGGCGTACGTCGTCCCCGCCGTCGGCACCAAGAAGTTCACCGTCGCGGCGATCGACCTCGGCATCAAGGGCATGACCCCGCACCGCATGGCCGAGCGCGGCATCGAGGTGCACGTCCTGCCCGCCACCGCCACCCTCGACGAGGTCTACGCGGTCCAGCCCGACGGAGTCTTCTTCTCCAACGGCCCCGGCGACCCGTCCACCGCCGACCACCCCGTCTCCGTCATGCGCGGTGTCCTGGAGCGCAAGACCCCGCTCTTCGGCATCTGCTTCGGCAACCAGATCCTCGGCCGCTCGCTCGGCTTCGGCACCTACAAGCTGAAGTACGGCCACCGGGGCATCAACCAGCCCGTGCAGGACCGCACGACCGGCAAGGTCGAGGTCACCGCGCACAACCACGGATTCGCCGTCGACGCCCCGCTGGACAAGGTCTCCGACACGGAGTTCGGCCGCGCCGAGGTGTCCCACGTATGCCTGAACGACCAGGTCGTCGAAGGGCTCCAGCTGCTCGACCAGCCGGCCTTCAGCGTCCAGTACCACCCCGAAGCAGCCGCGGGCCCGCACGACGCCGCGTACCTCTTCGACCGTTTCGTCACCCTGATGGAGGGCCAGCGTGCCTAAGCGCTCCGATATCCAGTCCGTCCTGGTCATCGGCTCCGGTCCGATCGTCATCGGGCAGGCCGCCGAGTTCGACTACTCCGGCACCCAGGCCTGTCGCGTCCTCAAGGCCGAGGGCCTGCGCGTCATCCTGGTGAACTCCAACCCGGCGACGATCATGACCGACCCGGAGATCGCCGACGCCACGTACGTCGAGCCGATCACCCCCGAGTTCGTCGAGAAGATCATCGCCAAGGAGCGCCCCGACGCGCTGCTCCCGACCCTGGGCGGCCAGACCGCGCTCAACACCGCGATCTCCATGCACGAGAACGGTGTCCTGGAGAAGTACGGCGTCGAGCTCATCGGCGCCAACGTCGAGGCCATCAACAAGGGCGAGGACCGCGACCTCTTCAAGGGCGTCGTCGAGGCCGTCAAGGCGAAGATCGGTTACGGCGAGTCCGCCCGCTCCGTCATCTGCCACACCATGGACGACGTCATCGCGGGCGTCGACACGCTCGGCGGCTACCCCGTCGTCGTCCGCCCCTCCTTCACCATGGGCGGCGCCGGCTCCGGCTTCGCCCACGACGAGGAGGAGCTGCGCCGCATCGCGGGACAGGGCCTCACTCTCTCGCCGACCACCGAGGTGCTCCTGGAGGAGTCCATCCTCGGCTGGAAGGAGTACGAGCTGGAGCTGATGCGCGACAAGAACGACAACGTCGTCGTCGTGTGCTCCATCGAGAACTTCGACCCGATGGGCGTCCACACGGGCGACTCCATCACGGTCGCCCCGGCGATGACGCTCACCGACCGTGAGTACCAGCGGCTGCGCGACATCGGCATCGCGATCATCCGCGAGGTCGGCGTCGACACCGGCGGCTGCAACATCCAGTTCGCCATCGACCCCACCGACGGCCGGGTCATCGTCATCGAGATGAACCCGCGCGTCTCCCGCTCCTCGGCGCTCGCCTCCAAGGCCACCGGCTTCCCGATCGCCAAGATCGCCGCCAAGCTGGCCGTCGGCTACACGCTGGACGAGATCCCCAACGACATCACCGAGAAGACGCCGGCCTCCTTCGAGCCGACCCTCGACTACGTCGTCGTCAAGGCCCCGCGCTTCGCCTTCGAGAAGTTCCCGTCCGCCGACTCCACCCTCACCACCACCATGAAGTCGGTGGGCGAGGCCATGGCCATCGGACGCAACTTCACCGAGGCGCTCCAGAAGGCGCTGCGCTCCCTGGAGAAGAAGGGCTCGCAGTTCGCCTTCACCGGTGAGCCCGGCGACAAGGCCGAACTGCTCGCCGAGGCGGTCCGCCCCACCGACGGCCGCATCAACACCGTGATGCAGGCGATCCGCGCGGGCGCCACCCAGGAGGAGGTCTTCGACGCCACGAAGATCGACCCCTGGTTCGTCGACCAGCTCTTCCTGATCAAGGAGATCGCCGACGAGCTGGCCTCCGCCGAGCGCCTCGACACCGAGCTGCTCGCCGAGGCCAAGCGGCACGGCTTCTCCGACGCCCAGATCGGCGAGATCCGCGGCCTGCGCGAGGACGTCGTGCGCGAGGTCCGGCACGCGCTCGGCATCCGACCGGTCTACAAGACGGTCGACACCTGCGCCGCCGAGTTCGCCGCGAAGACGCCGTACTTCTACTCCTCCTACGACGAGGAGAGCGAGGTCGCGCCGCGCACCAAGCCCGCGGTGATCATCCTCGGCTCCGGCCCGAACCGCATCGGCCAGGGCATCGAGTTCGACTACTCCTGTGTGCACGCCTCCTTCGCCCTGAGCGACGCGGGCTACGAGACCGTGATGGTCAACTGCAACCCGGAGACCGTCTCC
Organism: Streptomyces sp. NPDC002125; assembly: GCF_053593715.1. Classification (NCBI taxonomy): domain Bacteria; kingdom Bacillati; phylum Actinomycetota; class Actinomycetes; order Kitasatosporales; family Streptomycetaceae; genus Streptomyces; species Streptomyces sp. NPDC002125. The sequence goes on from NZ_JBSFDD010000046.1 coordinate 14,220, forward strand.
ACGGACTACGACACCTCCGACCGGCTGTACTTCGAGCCGCTCACGCTGGAGGACGTCCTGGAGATCGTGCACGCGGAGTCGCTCGCGGGCCCGATCGCCGGTGTCATCGTCCAGCTCGGCGGACAGACGCCGCTCGGCCTCTCGCAGGCACTCAAGGACAACGGCGTGCCGGTCGTGGGCACCTCCCCGGAGGCCATCCACGCCGCCGAGGACCGCGGCGCCTTCGGCCGGGTGCTCGCCGAGGCCGGACTGCCGGCCCCGAAGCACGGCACCGCCACCACCTTCTCCGAGGCCAAGGCCATCGCCGACGAGATCGGCTACCCCGTCCTCGTACGCCCCTCGTACGTGCTCGGCGGCCGTGGCATGGAGATCGTCTACGACGAGACCCGCCTCTCCTCCTACATCGCCGAGTCCACCGAGATCAGCCCCACCCGGCCGGTCCTGGTCGACCGCTTCCTCGACGACGCGATCGAGATCGACGTCGACGCGCTCTACGACGGCACCGAGCTCTACCTCGGCGGCGTCATGGAGCACATCGAGGAGGCCGGCATCCACTCCGGCGACTCCGCCTGCGCGCTGCCCCCGATCACCCTCGGCGGCTACGACATCAAGCGGCTGCGCGCCTCCACCGAGGGCATCGCCAAGGGCGTCGGCGTACGCGGACTGATCAACATCCAGTTCGCGCTGTCCGGCGACATCCTCTACGTCCTCGAAGCCAACCCGCGCGCCTCGCGGACCGTCCCCTTCACCTCGAAGGCGACCGCGGTCCCGCTCGCGAAGGCCGCCGCCCGCATCTCGCTCGGCGCCACCATCGCCGAGCTGCGCGAGGAGGGCCTGCTGCCGAAGACCGGCGACGGCGGCACCCTGCCGCTGGACGCGCCGATCTCCGTCAAGGAGGCCGTCATGCCGTGGTCGCGCTTCCGCGACATCCAGGGCCGCGGCGTCGACACGGTCCTCGGCCCGGAGATGCGCTCCACCGGTGAGGTCATGGGCATCGACTCCGTCTTCGGCACGGCCTACGCCAAGTCGCAGGCCGGTGCCTACGGACCGCTGCCCACCAAGGGCCGTGCCTTCATCTCGGTCGCCAACCGCGACAAGCGCACGATGATCTTCCCGGCCCGCGAGCTGGTCGCCCACGGCTTCGAGCTGATGGCCACCTCCGGCACCGCCGAGGTCCTCAAGCGCAACGGCATCAACGCCACGGTCGTGCGCAAGCTCTCCGAGGGCGAGGGCCCGGAGGGCGAGAGGACCATCGTCCAGCTGATCCACGACGGCGAGGTCGACCTCATCGTCAACACGCCGTACGGGACGGGCGGCCGGCTCGACGGCTACGAGATCCGCACCGCGGCCGTCGCCCGGTCCGTGCCGTGCCTCACCACGGTCCAGGCGCTCGCCGCCGCCGTCCAGGGCATCGACGCGCTCAACCACGGTGGCGTCGGCGTACGTTCCCTCCAGGAACACGCGGAACATCTGATCGCGGCCCGCGACTAGCGGTCAGGACGCCCAGGGGGACACCGGAAACGGTGTCCCCCTCTTCATGAGGACACCGTCATGTACAAACTCTTCTTCCAGCTGGTCTTCAAGCGGATGGACCCGGAGCAGGCCCACCACCTGGCCTTCCGCTGGATCCGTCTCGCCGCCCGCGTCCCCGTGCTCCGCACGTTCGTCGCCGCCGCGCTCGCCCCCCGCCACGAGGAACTGCGCACCGAGGCACTCGGCCTGCGGATGCACGGCCCCTTCGGGCTCGCGGCCGGGTTCGACAAGAACGCCGTCGCGATCGACGGCATGTCGATGCTCGGTTTCGACCACATCGAGATCGGCACCGTCACCGGCGAGCCCCAGCCCGGCAACCCGAAGAAGCGGCTGTTCCGCCTCGTCCCGGACCGGGCGCTCATCAACCGCATGGGCTTCAACAACGAGGGCTCCGCGGCCGTGGCCGAGCGCCTCGCCGCCCGCACCCCGGTCTTCCGCACGACCGTCGGCGTCAACATCGGCAAGACCAAGGTGGTCCCCGAGGACGAGGCCGTGGGCGACTACGTGAAGTCCACCGAGCGGCTCGCCGCCCACGCCGACTACCTCGTCGTGAACGTCTCCTCGCCGAACACCCCCGGCCTGCGCAACCTCCAGGCCACCGAGGCGCTCCGCCCGCTGCTCAGCGCCGTGCGCGAGGCCGCCGACCGCACCGTCACCGGGCGGCGGGTCCCGCTGCTCGTCAAGATCGCCCCGGACCTCGCCGACGAGGACGTCGACGCGGTCGCCGACCTCGCCGTCGAGCTCGGTCTCGACGGCATCATCGCCACCAACACCACCATCGCCCGCGACGGCCTCGGCCTGAGGTCCGACGCTTCCCTGGTCCAGGAGACCGGCGGGCTCTCCGGCGCACCCCTCAAGGAACGCTCCCTGGAGGTCCTGAGCCGCCTGTACGCGCGTGTGGGCACCCGGATCACCCTGGTGGGTGTCGGAGGCATCGAGAACGCCGAGGACGCCTGGCAGCGCATCCTCGCCGGTGCCACGCTCGTCCAGGGCTACAGCGCCTTCATCTACGAGGGCCCGTTCTACGCCCGCGCGATCCACAAGGGCCTGGCCGCCCGGCTGGCCGCATCCCCGTACGCCACCCTCGCCGAAGCCGTCGGCGCCGAGACACGGAAGGCCGTGCAGTGACCCCCGAACCCTTCGGCGCGCGCCTGCGCCACGCCATGGACACCCGCGGACCGCTCTGCGTGGGCATCGATCCGCACGCCTCCCTGCTCACCTCCTGGGGCCTGAACGACGACATCGCGGGCCTGGAGCGCTTCACGCGCACGGTCGTCGAGGCACTGGCCGACCGGGTCGCGGTGCTGAAGCCGCAGTCGGCCTTCTTCGAGCGCTTCGGTTCGCGCGGCATCGCCGTGCTGGAGAAGGCCGTCGAGGAGGCCCGTGCGGCCGGGGCGCTGGTGCTCATGGACGCCAAGCGCGGGGACATCGGCTCCACGATGGGCGCCTACGCCGCGACCTACCTCGACAAGGACTCCCCGCTCTTCTCCGACGCGGTCACCGTCTCGCCCTACCTCGGCTTCGGCTCGCTGCGTCCGGCGCTCGACGCCGCGGCGGTCTCCGGCGCCGGCGTCTTCGTGCTCGCCCTCACCTCCAACCCGGAGGGCGCCGAGGTCCAGCGCGCCACCGCCGCCGACGGACGCTCGCTGGCGCAGGTGATGCTCGACCACATGGCCGTCGAGAACGCGGGCGCGACGCCGCTCGGCTCCGTCGGCGCGGTCGTCGGCGCCACGCTCGGCGACGCGGGCGTCGATCTGGCCGTCAACGGCCCGCTGCTCGCTCCCGGCATCGGCGCCCAGGGCGCCACCCCCGCGGATCTTCCCCGCGTGTTCGGCGCCGCGGTGGGCAATGTGGTGCCGAGCGTGAGCCGGGGCGTGCTGCGCCATGGTCCGGACGCGTCAGGGCTGCGCGAAGCCGCCGGACGGTTCGCGGACGAGGTCCGTACGGCCGTCTCGGAAAGCTGACCATGCCACGTAACAGCCTGTTGACGGAATCCTGACCAGAATTCCGGGTTGTTATGGCTGAAATGTCCGGGTCGGCCAAGGCTGACCAGGACTTTTCGTCTGTTCTCGCTGACTCAGGCGGCCATGGCCGCTAGTCTCCGTCGAGAGCCAACGAGTACAGGTTGTTTCGTTGCTCACCAGGTGTGGAGCCATCAGGTCCCACACCGGTCCGTATCCGACAGATCGACATCCGAGGTGACGTAGGCGTGGCTCTTCCGCCCCTTACCCCTGAACAGCGCGCAGCCGCGCTCGAAAAGGCCGCCGCGGCTCGCCGGGAGCGGGCCGAGGTCAAGAATCGACTCAAGCACTCCGGCGCCTCCCTCCATGAGGTCATCAAGCAGGGCCAGGAGAACGACGTCATCGGCAAGATGAAGGTCTCCGCCCTCCTGGAGTCCCTGCCGGGCGTGGGCAAGGTCCGCGCCAAGCAGATCATGGAGCGGCTCGGCATCTCCGAGAGCCGCCGGGTCCGGGGTCTTGGCTCCAACCAGATCGCATCCCTGGAGCGTGAGTTCGGCGGCAGCGCCGCCTGACGTTCTCAGGCACCCCTGAGAACCTGGATAATCGCCCCATGGCTGCAACATCCCGGGGGACGTCCCCCGTACCCCCGGACGTACGTCCGCGGCTGACCGTGCTCTCCGGCCCTTCAGGGGTCGGCAAGAGCACGGTCGTCGCTCATATGCGCAAGGTCCACCCCGAGGTCTGGCTCTCGGTGTCCGCGACGACCCGTAAGCCCCGCCCCGGCGAGCGCAACGGGGTCCACTACTTCTTCGTGGACAACGAGGAGTTCGACAAGCTGATCGCCAACGGCGAGCTGCTGGAGTGGGCCGAATTCGCGGGCAACCGCTACGGCACACCCCGCCGTGCCGTGCTCGACCGCCTGGAGTCGGGCGAGCCGGTGCTGCTGGAGATCGACCTGCAGGGCGCCCGGCTGGTCCGCCAGTCGATGCCCGAGGCGCAGCTCGTCTTCCTCGCGCCGCCCAGCTGGGACGAGCTGGTGCGCCGGCTCACCGGCCGGGGCACGGAGGAGGCCGACGTGATCGAGCGCCGGCTCGCGGCCGCCAAGGTCGAGCTGGCCGCCGAGGCGGAGTTCGACACGACCCTCGTCAACACCTCCGTCGAGGACGTGGCACGCGAGCTGCTAACGTTGATGCTGCAGGCTTCCGGCCTCCGCGGCATCGACGACTGACCTCACTGGTCCCTCGCCGCTGCACGGACGCAGAGCATCACCACTGCGGAACCAGCATGATCAAAGATCTCTTTGATCTCTATCCCCTTCGGAAGGCAGAGAGTGTCCTCTTCCATCACCACGCCCGAGGGCATCATCAACCCGCCGATTGATGAGCTCCTCGAGGCCACCGACTCGAAGTACAGCCTCGTGATCTACGCCGCCAAGCGCGCGCGCCAGATCAACGCGTACTACTCGCAGCTCGGTGAAGGCCTCCTCGAGTACGTCGGTCCGCTCGTCGACACCCACGTGCACGAGAAGCCGCTCTCGATCGCGCTCCGCGAGATCAACGCGGGCCTGCTGACCTCCGAGGCCATCGAAGGCCCCGCGCAGTAATCAGGCGGTACGCAGGAAACGCACCTTCACCACAGGCCCGGCGGCCGTTGCCGCCGGGCCTGTGGTGTGTCCGCAGCGGGCCCGCCGCGGGGCCGCGGGCGCGGTGAGGCAGCATGGAGTACGTACGTCATGAGGCCGCACGGGAGTGCGCGGAGACACGAGTGCGGGGAGACGCAGTGGAGAAGCCGAAGGTCGTCCTGGGGGTCAGCGGGGGCATCGCCGCCTACAAGGCGTGCGAGCTGCTGCGCAGGCTGACCGAGTCCGGCCACGACGTACGGGTCGTGCCGACCGACGCGTCGCTGAACTTCGTCGGGGCGGCGACCTGGTCCGCCCTCTCCGGGAACCCCGTCTCGACCGAGGTCTGGGAGAGCGTCCACGAGGTGCCGCACGTCAGGATCGGCCAGGCCGCCGACCTCGTCGTCGTCGCCCCCGCGACCGCGGACATGCTGGCCAAGGCCGCCCACGGCCTGGCCGACGACCTCCTCACGAACACCCTGCTCACCGCGCGCTGTCCGGTCGTCTTCGCGCCCGCGATGCACACCGAGATGTGGGAGCACCCCGCCACCCAGGAGAACGTCGCCACCCTGCGCCGCCGGGGCGCCGTCGTCATCGAGCCGGCCGTCGGCAGGCTCACCGGTGTGGACACGGGCAAGGGCCGGCTGCCCGACCCGGGAGAGATCTTCGAGGTCTGCCGCGCCGTCCTGACGCGCGGTCCCGGCACGCCCGACCTCGCGGGCCGCCATGTGGTGATCAGCGCGGGCGGCACCCGTGAACCCCTCGACCCCGTCCGCTACCTGGGCAACCGCTCCTCGGGCAAGCAGGGTTACGCCCTCGCCCGCACGGCCGTCGCCCGGGGCGCCCGGGTGACGCTGGTCGAGGCCAACACGGGGCTCGCCGACCCGGCGGGCGCCGACGTGGTGCGCGTGGGAACCGCCGTGCAGCTGCGCGAGGCCGTGCTGAAGGCCGCGGCCGACGCCGATGTGGTGGTCATGGCGGCGGCGGTCGCCGACTTCCGCCCCGCCGTCTACGCCACGGGCAAGATCAAGAAGAAGGACGGCCAGGAGCCGGCCGCCGTCGAGCTCGTCCGCAACCCCGACATCCTCGCGGAGGTCGCCGCGGAACGCGCCCGGCCCGGACAGATCGTCGTCGGCTTCGCCGCCGAGACCGACGACGTGCTGGCCAACGGACGCGAGAAGCTCCGCCGCAAGGGCTGCGATCTCCTCGTCGTCAACGAGGTGGGGGAGCGCAAGACCTTCGGATCGGAGGAGAACGAGGCGGTCGTGCTCGCCGCCGACGGAGGCGAGCGGGCGGTTCCGTACGGTCCCAAGGAGGCGCTCGCCGACACGGTGTGGGACCTCGTGGCGGCACGTTTCGGCCAGATCACATAGGCCGGCGCCGATGGGAGGAATCTCACGATAATCGGCCATATTGTGCACCCGAAAGGATGGATTTTCATACCGCCGTCAACAGTGCCGCAGGTCACAGACCTCCCAAGGGGCGAGACGCGTGGCCCATTCACCGGGAGCGACCGATAAACTGGTCGACGGAATGTGCCGGGCGCAGCTCCCGGAGGTCCATCAATGATCAGCCAGCAGCCGCTGCAACCCCAGGGAGCGATGTGTCCCGCCGTCTCTTCACCTCGGAGTCCGTCACCGAGGGCCACCCCGACAAGATCGCTGACCAGATCAGCGACACGATTCTCGACGCGCTCCTGCGCGAGGACCCTTCCTCGCGCGTCGCCGTCGAGACCCTGATCACCACTGGTCTGGTGCATGTCGCGGGTGAGGTCACGACCAAGGCCTACGCCGACATCCCCAACCTTGTGCGCAACAAGGTCCTGGAGATCGGCTACGACTCCTCCAAGAAGGGCTTCGACGGAGCCTCCTGCGGCGTTTCCGTGTCCATCGGGGCGCAGTCCCCGGACATCGCCCAGGGTGTCGACACCGCTTACGAGAAGCGCGTCGAGGGTGCCTCCCGGAGGGAAGAGGAGGACGAGCTCGACAAGCAGGGCGCCGGCGACCAGGGGCTGATGTTCGGCTACGCCTGCGACGAGACGCCCGAGCTGATGCCGCTCCCGATCTACCTGGCGCACCGGCTCTCGCGCCGGCTGTCCGAGGTCCGCAAGAACGGGACCATCCCGTACCTGCGCCCCGACGGCAAGACCCAGGTCACCATCGAGTACGACGGCGACAAGGCCGTCCGCCTCGACACGGTCGTCGTCTCCTCGCAGCACGCCTCTGACATCGACCTCGACTCGCTGCTCGCGCCCGACATCCGCGAGTTCGTCGTGGAGCACGTCCTCGCGCAGCTGATCGAGGACGGCATCAAGCTGGACACCGAGGGTTACCGCCTCCTGGTGAACCCGACCGGCCGCTTCGAGATCGGCGGCCCGATGGGCGACGCCGGCCTCACCGGCCGCAAGATCATCATCGACACGTACGGCGGCATGGCCCGCCACGGCGGCGGCGCCTTCTCCGGCAAGGACCCCTCCAAGGTCGACCGCTCGGCCGCCTACGCCATGCGCTGGGTCGCCAAGAACGTCGTCGCGGCCGGCCTGGCCACCCGCTGCGAGGTCCAGGTCGCCTACGCGATCGGCAAGGCCGAGCCGGTGGGCCTGTTCGTCGAGACCTTCGGCACCGCCGCGGTCGACACGGAGAAGATCGAGCACGCGATCGGCGAGGTCTTCGACCTCCGCCCGGCCGCGATCATCCGTGACCTCGACCTGCTCCGCCCGATCTACGCCCAGACCGCGGCGTACGGGCACTTCGGCCGCGAGCTCCCCGACTTCACCTGGGAGCGCACCGACCGCGTGGACGCGCTGCGCGCGGCAGCGGGGCTCTAGGCACCGCCGCCCGTTCCGTACGCCGGGGCCCGGACACCGTGACGCGGTGTCCGGGCCCCGGTGCGCGTCTTCCGCCCAGCCCGTGGGTCCGCCGCTCGGGGCATCCCCGGGCGGCGCGTGCGCGCCGTGTGATGCGCGTGGGGAAAGCGGGGTGCGGCGCCCACGTGCCGTGCCCCATAATGGCGTCGGCTCCCGGTGCGGAGGCCGCGGATACTTCTGGAGCGGGGCACTGCCCCGTGTTGAAAGGACCCACCGCGGCCGGACATGAACTCGGGAGCCGTTTCGGTGTCCGGCGCCGCTGTCGGTGGCGTCTGGTAGGAATTTGGCTGTGAGCAGCGACGACGAGCGTTCCGACGAGCCCGAGGCCGGGGCCCCGGAGCAGCTTGCGCTGATCCGGGAGACCGTGCGCCGGGCCAAGGTGCCGCGCGCCAAGCCCCGGACCTGGCGGGGCGCCCCGCTCGCCGCGGAGCTCCCGGTCGCCCGCGTCCTGGTGAACAAGGGCGCGCTCCATCTCGACCAGTACTTCGACTACGCCGTCCCCGAGGAGCTCGACGCCGACGCCCGCCCCGGCGTCCGGGTCCGGGTGCGCTTCGGCGCCGGGGGACGGCAGGTCCGCGGCGGAAGGCGCGAGGGCGGCGGCCTGATCGACGGCTTCCTGATCGAGCGTCGCGCCTCCTCGGACTATCAGGGCGCCCTCGCCGCCCTCGCCTACGTCGTCTCGCCGGAGCCGGTGCTCGGCCCGGAGCTGCTGGAGCTCTCGCGGGCCGTGGCCGACCGTTACGCCGGCAGCCTCGCCGATGTGCTGCAGCTCGCCGTGCCGCCCAGGAACGGCCGGGCGGAGTCCAAGCCTTCGCCCGCGCCCCTGCCACCGCCCCCGGCCCCGGAACCCGGCACCTGGGAGCGCTACACCCAGGGGCCCGGATTCCTGCGGGCGCTCGCCGAGGGCAGCGCGCCCCGGGCCGTGTGGACCGCGCTGCCCGGACCGCACTGGCCCGAGGAGATCGCCCGCGCCGTGGCCGCCACCCTCGCCTCGGGACGCGGCGCGCTCGTCGTCGTGCCGGACGGGCGCAGCGCCGGGCGGGTCGACACCGCCCTCACCGGGGTCCTGGGGGAGGGCCGGCACGCGTTGCTGACCGCCGACTCGGGCCCCGAGAAGCGCTACCGCCAGTGGCTCGCGGTCCGGCGGGGCTCGGTGCGCGCGGTGGTCGGGACCAGGGCCGCGATGTTCGCGCCCGTCGCCGATCTGGGGCTGGTGGCCGTCTGGGACGACGGCGACTCCAGCCACAGCGACGACAACGCCCCGTTCCCGCACGTCAGGGAGGTCCTGGAGCTCCGGGCCGCGCACGGCAGGTGCGCGTTCCTGCTGGGCGGGACGAACTGCACGGTCGAGGCCGCGCAGCTGGTCGAGAGCGGCTGGGCCCTGCCCCTGCGCGCGGACCGGGAGCAGCTGCGGATCGCCGCGCCTCTCGTGCGTACGGTCGGGGACGGAGAGCTCGCGCGGGACGGCGCGGCCCGCTCGGCGCGGCTGCCCAGCCTGGCCTGGCAGACCGTGCGGGACGGCCTGCGCAGCGGCCCGGTGCTGGTCCAGGTGCCGCGCCGCGGTTACGCCCCCCGGCTGGCCTGCGAGCGCTGCCGGGAGCCCGCACGGTGCCGTCACTGCGCCGGGCCGCTCCAGGCCCCCGATCAGCGGGACCTCGACTGTGCCTGGTGCGGGCGGGCCGAGACGGCCTGGACCTGCGTGGCCTGCGGCGGAGTGCGGCTGAGGGCACAGATCGTCGGGGCCCGCAGGACCGCCGAGGAACTGGGGCGGGCCTTTCCCGCCGTTCCGGTGCGGACGTCCGGCCGGGACCATGTGCTGGACTCCGTGCCGGGCCAGCCCGCTCTGGTCGTCAGCACCCCGGGGGCCGAGCCGGTGGCCGAGGGCGGTTACGCCGCCGCCCTGCTGCTGGACGGCTGGGCGATGGTGGGCAGGCCCGACCTGCGGGCGGGCGAAGAGGCGCTGCGCCGCTGGACGGCCGCCGCCGCACTCGTGCGCGGTCAGCCCGAGGGCGGCACGGTCGTGATCGTGGCCGAGCCGACCCTGCGGCCGGTCCAGGCACTGGTCCGCTGGGACCCGGTCGGCCACGCCCGCCGTGAGCTCGCGGAGCGGGCCGAGCTCGGATTCCCGCCCGTCTCCCGGATGGCTTCGGTGACAGGCCCCGCCGAGGCGGTGGCCGCCTTCCTCGCGGGGACCGAGCTGCCCCCCGAGGCGGAGGTGCTCGGCCCGGTGCAGGTGCCGGGCGGCGCTCCCGGCAGGCCCCGCAGGCAGGGGGACGCCCCGCCGGGCGAGACCTGGGACCGGGCGCTGGTCAGGGTTCCGCCCGGGCGCGGAGCTGCTCTGGCATCCGCGCTCAAAGCGGCGCAGGCAGCCCGTACGGCCAGGGGCACCGGAGATCCGGTGCGGATCAGGATCGATCCGCCGGACATCGGCTGACGGAACCGGTGCCGCGAGCCGCGCCATGGGACGCCGGGGAGGCGAGGAGGGCCGTCGCCCCCGGGGTCAACCGTTGCGCGGGCCGGGGAACGCTCCCGGCCGCTCCGACGGCTGTGGCGGCATGGAGCGGGCCGCGGGCACGACGGGCAACGCGGCGGACGAGCCCTGCGCCGTGGGCAGCGGGCGGGTCACGGTCTCGGGAGCCTGCTCCGCCGAACCGGGCTGCGGGGCGTTGCGGCGAGCGCCGTAACGGCGGTGCACCGCCTGCTTGGTGACCCCGAGCGCGGAACCCACCGCGTCCCACGAGAAGCCCAGCGAGCGGTCGAAGTCCACCGCCGCCGTCACCAGCGTCTCGACGCTGTCCCGCAGTTCCTGGGCGAGCCGGACCGTCGGGGCCGGCGCCCTCCCGTAGACGACGAAGCCCGCGGAGGGGCCGGAGCGGCGCGGACGGTAGACGTTGCCCAGCTGCGCAGTGAGGGTGCGCAGGGCGTCCACCTGCCGCCGGACCCGCTCGATGTCCCGCACCAACAGATGCAGGCTGGCACGCGCTTGGGCGTCATGGGTTGCGTGGTCGGCCATGAAGAAGCCTCTCGAACCGGCGTTGAAAGGGATCGGACCGCGTGAGGGCGGTCCACTTCGGTCAATCTCACTTGACCAACGCGTCACCCGGCCATGTGGTCACGCAACAGGGGCGTATGTGCACGTGCGCGGGGCGCGCGCACCCCCGCACGCTCCCCGTCACCGCACGGCCCCGGGTCTGCGTACGCTCCCCGGGGCCGGGCCCCGGGGAGCTGTCGTCGTGCGCCCGCCAGGGATGACGGGACAGCCCTTAGACTGGTGTGCTGCTCGCCACGTACGTACCGGCCCGAGAGGCAGTCCGCCACCCATGAAGCTCGTCTTCGCAGGCACCCCCGAGGTCGCCGTTCCCGCCCTGGACGCCCTGATCGCCTCCGAGCGCCACCAGGTGGCCGCCGTGGTGACCCGACCCGACGCCCCGGCCGGGCGAGGGCGCAGGCTCGTCGCCAGCCCCGTGGCCGAGCGCGCCGAGGAGGCGGGCATCGAGGTGCTCAAGCCCGCCAGGCCCCGCGACGAGGACTTCCTGGCGCGGCTGCGCGAGATCGCGCCGGACTGCTGCCCCGTGGTCGCGTACGGCGCCCTGCTGCCGAAGACCGCGCTGGACGTGCCGGCCAGGGGCTGGGTCAATCTGCACTTCTCCCTGCTGCCCGCATGGCGCGGGGCCGCGCCCGTGCAGCACGCGGTGATGGCCGGGGACGAGGTCACCGGCGCCTCCACCTTCCTGATCGAGGAAGGGCTGGACTCCGGGCCCGTCTACGGGGTCCTCACCGAGGAGGTCCGGACCACCGACACCAGCGGCGACCTGCTCACCCGGCTCGCCTTCGCGGGCGCCGGGCTGCTCGCGGCGACCATGGACGGCATCGAGGACGGCACCCTGCACGCCGTCCCGCAGCCCGCGGAGGGCGTGACCCTCGCACCCAAGATCACCGTCGAGGACGCCCAGGTGCAGTGGTCCGCGCCCGCGCTCAGGGTCGACCGGGTGGTGCGCGGATGCACCCCCGCCCCGGGGGCATGGACCCTCTTCCGGGGGGAACGCCTCAAGCTGGTCCAGGCCGTGCCTGTCCTGGACCGCACCGACCTGGCCCCGGGCGAGCTGTCCGCCGGCAAGAACAACGTGTACGTGGGCACCGGCTCGCACGCCGTGGAGCTCCTCTGGGTCCAGCCCCAGGGCAAGAAGCCGATGCGGGCCGCCGACTGGGCCCGCGGAGTCCGCATCGCCCACGGGGAGCTGCTGGGCCTCTGAGGTCCGCGAGGGCCCCGGGCTCCAGGCGGGGGCCCGGGTGCCGCCACGGCCCAGGGACGGCGCCCCGGGAGGCGACGTACGGTGGACGGCGCCCCGGGGCGGGCGACGTACGCTGGACGGGTTCGCCCCCTCACCATCAGCGGAGCACCTTTCACGTGAACGACCAGCAGCGACGCCGTCCCGCCAAGCCGCACCGCCGTCCCCAGAAGGACCCGGTCCGCTTCCTCGCCTTCGAGGTGCTCCGGGCCGTCGACGAGCGCGACGCCTACGCCAACCTCGTCCTCCCCCCGCTGCTGAAGAAGGCACGCGCCAAGGGCGACTTCGAGGGCAGGGACGCGGCACTGGCGACCGAGCTGGTCTACGGGACGCTGCGCCGGCAGGGCACCTACGACGCGATCGTCGCCGCCTGCATCGACCGGCCGCTGCGCGAGGTCGACCCGCCGGTGCTCGACGTGCTCAACATGGGCGTCCACCAGCTGCTCGGCACCCGCATCCCGACCCACGCCGCCGTCTCGGCCAGTGTGGAGCTCGCACGGGTGGTGCTCGGCGAGGGCCGCGCCAAGTTCGTCAACGCGGTGCTGCGCAAGGTCACCGCGCACGACCTCGACGGATGGCTGGAGCGCGTCGCCCCCTCGTACGAGGAGGACGCCGAGGAGCACCTCTCCGTCGTCCACTCGCACCCCCGCTGGATCGTCTCCGCGCTCTGGGACGCCCTGGGCGGCGGCCGGGCCGGGATCGAGGACCTGCTGGAGGCGGACAACGAGCGGCCCGAGGTGACGCTCGTCGCCCGCCCCGGCCGCTCCACCACCGACGAGCTGCTGGACGCCCTCGGCGAGGAGAGCGGCCTGCCCGGCCGCTGGTCGCCGTACGCCGTGCGGATGGCCGAGGGCGGCGAGCCCGGAGCCCTGGCGGCCGTGCGGGACGGCAGCGCCGGTGTGCAGGACGAGGGCAGCCAGCTCGTCGCCGCCGCCCTGGCCAACGCGCCGGTCGAGGGCGACGACACCCGGTGGCTCGACGGCTGCGCCGGCCCCGGCGGCAAGGCCGCCCTGCTGGCCGCGCTCGCCGCCGGACGCGGCGCGACCCTGCTCGCCGCGGAGAAGCAGCCGCACCGCGCACGGCTCGTCGAGCGCGCGCTCGCGGGCAACCCCGGGCCGTACCAGGTGATCACCGCAGACGGGACCCGGCCGCCGTGGCGGCCCGGCTCCTTCGACCGGGTCCTGATGGACGTGCCCTGCTCCGGCCTCGGCGCGCTGCGCCGCCGCCCGGAGTCCCGCTGGCGCCGCCGAGCCGAGGACCTGGAGAGCTTCGCCCCGCTGCAACGCGGTCTGCTGCGCGAGGCGTTGAAGGCCGTACGGGTCGGAGGGGTCGTCGGATACGCCACCTGCTCCCCGCACCTCGCCGAGACCAGGGTCGTCGTCGAGGACGTGCTCAAGGGGCGCGGCGGCGCGTCCGCCGAGGCCGAGTGGATCGACGCACGCCCGCTGCTCCCGGGCGTGCCCGCGCTGGGCGACGGGCCCGACGTCCAGCTGTGGCCCCACCTGCACGGCACGGACGCGATGTACCTCGCGCTGCTGCGCCGCACGGGCTGAGCGCGGGTGGAATAGCCGGGAATGCGCGAACCGTAATGATCCCGTGAGGCTTTGAGGCGCACCGAGGCGGGGAAGTGGCCCGGAGCATGGCAGGCTTGGGTGCATGGCCCAGATCAACCCCAGCATCCTGTCCGCCGACTTCGCACGTCTCGCCGAGGAGGCGAAGGCCGTCGAAGGCGCCGACTGGCTCCATGTCGATGTCATGGACAACCACTTCGTGCCCAACCTGACGCTCGGCGTTCCCATCGTGGAGGCGCTGAGCAAGGCCACGGACACCCCGCTGGACTGCCACCTGATGATCGAGAACGCGGACCGCTGGGCGCCGCAGTACGTCGAGGCCGGCGCGGGCTCGGTGACCTTCCACGCGGAGGCCGCCGCCGCGCCCGTGCGGCTGGCGCGGGAGATCCGGGCCAAGGGGGCGCGCGCCTCCATGGCGCTGAAGCCCGCCACGCCCATCGAGCCGTATGAGGACCTGCTCCCCGAGCTCGACATGCTGCTGATCATGACCGTGGAGCCGGGATTCGGCGGCCAGGCCTTCCTGGACATCATGCTGCCGAAGATCCGCCGCACCCGTGAGCTGATCTCCAAGCACGGTCTCGAACTGTGGCTCCAGGTCGACGGCGGTGTGTCCGCCTCCACCATCGAGCGGTGCGCCGAGGCGGGCGCGGACGTGTTCGTCGCGGGTTCGGCCGTGTACGGGGCCGAGGACCCGGCCGAGGCGGTGCGGGCGCTGCGCGCGCAGGCGGAGACGGCCACCGCCGCCGCCCCCTGGGCGTGCGGCCACTGAGACAAGAGCAGATGAACGCGGCCCGACGGGCCGGATCAAGGATCGCCGGATCTGACAGGATGAACGGCGTATCGGGCGTGTGAACAGCAGTGAGGAGATCGCGGTGTCTGGCATCTCGGCGGGTCGGTCAGCCATGCGGATGGGACCCGCGGAGCTGGTGCAGGCGGCGGCCATGGCCCGCCGGTTCTACCTCGAGGGAAAGTCCAAGATCCAGATCGCCGAGGAGTTCGGCGTCAGCCGCTTCAAGGTGGCCAGGGTCCTGGAGACCGCCCTCGAGCGTGATCTCGTACGGATCGAGATCCGGGTACCGGCGGAGCTGGACGCGGAGCGCTCCGACGCGCTCCGGGCACGCTACGGCCTGCGGCACGCTGTCGTGGTCGAGTCCCCGGCGGAGGAGCAGGACGACGCGGCCGACCCGGAGAACCTGGGTGAGGTCGCGGCCGAGCTGCTCGGCGAGCTGGTGAACGAGGGCGATGTGCTGGGGCTGGCCTGGGGCCGCTCCACCATCCACATGGCGGCGGCGCTGGACCGGCTGCCGCCCTGCACGGTCGTGCAGCTGACGGGCGTCTACGACGCGGGGACGGCCGAGCGCGGCTCGGTCGAGGCGGTCCGCCGCGCCGCGCAGGTGTCCGGCGGCGAGGCGCATCCCATCTACGCGCCGATGCTGCTGCCCGACCCGGCGACGGCGGCGGCGCTGCGCCACCAGACGGGTATCGCCCGCGCCTTCGAGTACTTCGACAAGGTGACGGTCGCCGCGGTCTCCATCGGATCGTGGGAACCCGGGATCTCCACCGTCCACGACATGCTCTCCGACGAGGAGCGCGGCCACTACGCCTCGCTCGGTGTGGCGGCGGAGATGTCGGCGCACCTCTTCGACGCGAACGGACGCAGGGTCGGCCGGGACCTCGGCGAGCGGTGCATCACCGTGGAGGCCGACAGGCTGCGCCGGATTCCCGAGGTGGTGGCCATCGCCGGGGGCCAGCGCAAGGCCGCCGCGATCGGTGCGGTGCTGCGCTCGGGCCTGGTCACCAGCCTGGTCACGGACACGGCGGCGGCCGACTACCTCCTGACGGAGTCCGCCGCGGGCCTGCGCCCCGCCCTGGAGCGGGCCGACCCCGACGACTGAGCCGGCGACGGTTGACCTTGGTGGCGACCGCGTTGAAGTCGCGCTCCTCGGGGTTCACGTGGTCGGTGCCCACGATCTTGCCGCCGAGCTTGGTGAAG